>JAJQAS010000188.1:0-16363 GCA_021203685.1 Clostridiales bacterium
ACTTCCTTCGGTCTGTGGGTCAACGCCATCGACAACGAGTATTTTGACGGCGACACCGTCAGCGGCTCCATCTGGTATGACAACATCACCGCCGTTTCTACTGATCTGACCGAAGCGACCTTTACGGCGTTGACACAGGAAGAAACCGTCGATACTTCTGGCCTGACCACCGCGATTGAGCAGGCGGAGGCTCTAAACGAGAGCGACTACACGGCTGACAGCTGGGCCGATTTGCAAACAGCGCTGACCGCCGCTAAGACCGTGGTCGCCAATGCCGCAGCAACCCAGAGCGAGGCAGACGAAGCTGCCACCGCTTTGACCAGTGCAATCTCTGCCCTGGAAACGCTGCCTGTTGTTGACAGCTCTGCCCTGACCACTGCCATTGAACAGGCGGAGCCTCTAAACGAGAGCGACTACACGACTGACAGCTGGGCCACCCTTCAATCCGCACTGGAAAGTGCCAAAATCGTGGCCGCCAACGGTTCCGCCGCGCAGGACGAAGTGGACGAGGCCGCTGCCGCTCTGACCTCTGCCATCTCCGGCTTGGAAGTAGCTGAAAAGGTCACTGTTCCCTCCGCCACTAAAATCACCTCTGTGGTGAACAAGGCCAAGGGCATCAAGCTCACCTGGAACGCCGTGGACGGCGCAACCAGCTACCAGGTCTATCGCAAAATCGGCAGCGGCAGCTGGAAGAAGGTAAAAACCACTACCTCTACCACCTGGACCGACACCGCAGCCACCAAGAAGAACGGCACCAAGTACCAGTACAAGGTCTATGCGGTGAACTCCGCCGGGAAGAGCAAGGCTTCCTCCACCAAGACCATCTACCGCCTGACCGCCAAGCACTTCACCCGTGCCAAGAACGTCAGCAGCAAGAAGATCAGCTTGAAGTGGACCCGGAACACCAAGGCCACCGGCTACATCATCGAGTATTCCACCAGCAAGAGCTTCACCAGCTCCACCACCAAGACCATCAAGATCAAGGGCAACAAGAACCTGACCACCACTTTGAAGAACCTGAAGAAGGGAAAGACCTATTATATCCGTATGCGGGCCTATAAAACTTCCGGCAGCGTGACTTCTTACGCTGGTTGGAGCAAGGTCAAGACGGTTAAGGTCAAGAAGTAACCAAAGTTATATCATCTCTCATTGGGGTACACAGATGTAAAAGCAAAATGCGGCAATACGAAGCACAACAAGGGAAAAATAAGGTTTATACGAGAAGCTGCTCCGCAAGCTGATATAAGAGTTTGACGCAAAGCAATCTAATCTACCAGGTTCCCCGCAGGATCGATTCCTGTGGGGAATCTTTCTGAATTATATGTTGCTGTCTCGTGGGAGAAAAATCAGATGAATAATCAATCCCCGGAAGTTTACCTCGCATAACAGTATGGACGTTGACAGAGTTCTTATCAAGCGAGTGACACACATCCGCAGACAGATGGAACAAAAAATAACTACAATACAAACCACAACTGAATAGAACGAGACACTGTAGATGTGTCGAATTGGGGAAACGCCCTCAGGGACGGAAATCAGGCGTCGAAAGTTTATTAGATAGGACTGGATCTGTCCATGAGCTGGACGAGCCCGGCAGACGGATTGCAATTCCGTGGGAGAATTGCGCCATCTGCCGGGTTCTTTTTTCGTTGTTTATGGAAACAGCGCAAAATCAAACTCTATCGGTTGATTTTAGGGTTACTAGTACGGCCCAGCAGGTAATCCGTGGAAACGTGATAGTAATCCGCCAAAAACAGCAGATGCTCCAGAGGAATTGTCTGAAAGCCCCTTTCATACCGGGAATATACGGTCTGCTGAATCCCCATCAGCTCGGCAAGCTCCCGCTGGGTCAGGTCGGCGTCCTCCCGGAGGTCCCGTAAGCGCTGAAAATACATAGTTTCTACCCCGCTAGTACTTAATAATACTATTGACAGTAGCACAGAAATTATGTATAATGAATTTACTAGTACTTATAAGTACTAGAACGAGGAGGGGATACCTATGTATTGTACAAATTGCGGGAAAGAAATCAAAGACAGCACGCAGAGCATCTGCCCTTATTGCAAGAAAAGCATTTCTGTTTCTGCCCCAGCGCCGGAACAGAGGAATGCGTCGGTCGGCATGAATTTACGGAGCGCTATGTTTGTGATTTGTTTCCTTTGCGCTGCCGCCGCTGTGGTGATTCTATTGCTGCAAGCTACAGGCGCACTTAGCGACTATGACTTTGGCCAATGGTTCTATTATGGCGGAGGAATTTTCACCTGCTGTGCGCTGGGCTTCGTTGCGCTTGTGACAGGTGTTATCGGATTGTGCTGCAAAAGCGGAAAATAACATACCGCTGAGACAACGACAATGAGAAACATTGGGAGGATATGACATGAAGCGATTTCTTGTTTCCTGGGTGGTAATACTTGCGCTGGTACTGTCCGGCTGCGGGAAAACAGCGGTATCGCCCGACGCATCTGGCGACGTAGAAAGCCAGCAAAGCACGGCAGTTGAAACTGACATTACGGCGGCGGAAGCCACGGAGCAGACGGCAGATGAAAGCACGGAGAAGGCAACGGAGGACGATACGGAGAAAACAACAGATTCCGAACCGGTACTGGTAAACCTTGTCACAGAGATATACGGAGATAGTTACACAGCAACCTATGCCTATGACAGTTCCGGCAATACAACATCAGCAGTTTATAGGGATACTTTAATTATTGATGGCGTTACTTTTAATAACACTACCAAAACGTATCAATACACCTACGATGAAGCAGGAAATCTGACTGAGCAAGATTACATTTACGAAATAGAGACTTATGATGGCGAAGACTGGGAGACGGAGGGAACGGAAACAAAATCTGAGTATGATGCCGCTGGCAAATTAGTATCGGAGGAAATAAGTTATTTTGACACAGATGACGAGGAGACAACACTCTATGGTGTCTTTGTCTATAGCTATGCTGGAAACGTTGGAACTGCGACTGTAACATTTCAAGTTGACGGTGAAACTTACGCAGAAACACGGACAGTCACATACGATGGAGAGGGGTTACTCCTGTCTAAAGAAGTATACTATGAGGGAGAGGGGCTCGACTATTATCCCAGCAGAGTGACCTATGATGAGATCGGGAGAGTGGTTTGTTCAATTACAATGATGAACAGTAGGTATGCAACGATTGCAACTTATAGCTACACGAATGACAGTCAGGGAAATCTACTGACCTGTTCTCTGAAAAGAGAAGACGAATATGAAGGTGAAACCGGATTCTTGAATTCCTACTATTATGAGTATAGTTATAATGAGAATGAAGAACTGGAAACAATATCTAAATATGGCAATGAGGAAGAAGACGAATCCCTTACATTGAAAGGAATCAGATCCTATAGCTACCACTACCTGGACAACGGGCTTCGGGATTTTGTTGATGTATATGATGAGGATGAGGAGCAGGAATATCTGTTTTATTTTGAGTACGAAGCAGCCGTTCAGCTTCCCGCAGACGAGGCAGAAGCGGTGCAGGAGGAGCAGACGGAACGTATTCGCTCTTTCCTGAGAGGCGAAGTTTCGTAAATCGATAGCAATTACTTTAATAATAAACTAACCGGTGTAAGAAAAATCTAAACGGGAGGATATAACATGAAGCGTTTTCTGATTTTATGTATGGTGGTACTTGTTTCGATGCTGTCCTTAACTGCCTGTGGCGGCGGCAGTTCCCTTGAGGGAACCTGGGCCTGGGAGGATGATAGCAGTATTCACATCATTTTTTACAATGGCGGGACACTTGATGACGAGGGTTCTTTGCTGCGGGAATGCTTTGATTCTGACGGAGAACTTATTTCATGGGAAAAACTTGACAGCAGCAATCTCAAAATCAGCAGCAACTGGAGTGAACAGTATGTCATCGGCTACAGCATCCAATCCGGTACATTGACACTGGATCTGGATTACGAGGAATTAAGATTCAACAAGGTCTCTTGAACAATAGAAATATCCCTAGATTGCTTATCTTAACACAATAAATACGGTGCAGACACATTCCAAATGTGCCTGCGCCGTGTTTTATGTCCGCCGGGATTACGAGGTGGAAATCGACTTCAATATTTCCTTCGATGAGGAGCTGTGGCAATAAAAAAGTTCCGGGAAACTGCCGTTTTGACATTTTCCCGGAACATGGTGGACCTGAAGAGATTCGAACTCTCGACCTCTCGGATGCGAACCGAACGCTCTCCCACGCGGTAGGGTTTTATGCACATACTCAAGTTCATTTTTTTGGCTTTTTTGCCTGTAATTCGGCCTATATACGGTATTTTTCTAACAATTCAGCTTCATCCTAATTTTGGATGGTCGTAAGCGCCAATTTTCCCGGAATCGTGAGCTGCTACTTTTCGGGCCTGTGACACAGCAGCGCACAACACGTTCGCATACGCATGGAAGTAACGCAGGTGCTACGCATTGCGTTCGCATAGCACACGGTTCCAGACCACGAATGAACGCCTATACAATACATAAAAGACTGAGCGTATATCGCCCCACCACGGGGCAGATGTACGCTCTTTCTTTTTGTCCAAATCCAGATTGGAGGGATATGAAGATGATGGAAGAACGGGATTACACCAGGGACGGCTTTGTCCTGGACGATGAAGCCAAAGTCTGGTACGACAAGAGCCGCGATGGGAAATTTCCTAACTGCCGGTTCTGCCGGTATCACATCAACGGGAGCCGGGGTGTTCGTTGCCGCTACAAGCACTGCCCCTACCGCAAGCACAACCGGCGGAATCGCCGCAAGGGAGGTATGTAAAAATGCCGGTTTTTCGTGTTGAGAAAAACACCAACTATACGACCATGAGCAACTACCATTTGCAAGACAGAAATTTGTCCCTGAAGGCAAAAGGTCTGCTGTCACAGTTTCTGAGTCTGCCGGATTCATGGCACTATAATGTCAAGGGCCTGGTCAAACTCAACCGGGATGGCAAAGCTGCCATTGAGACGGCTCTGAAGGAGCTGGAGCAGTACGGGTATGTGCGACGCAGACAGCTTCGTGATGAAACCGGGCATATGTCCCATATTGAGTACACCATTTTTGAGGTGCCTCAGAACGCAGCGCAGCCGGCACCGTTTACCGATTTTCCGTCAACGGAAAACCCGTCAGCGGGAAATCCGGCGACGGAAAAACCGGTGACGAAAAACCGGCAACTATTAAATACTAATAGATCAAGTACTAAAGGATTAAATACTAAAGGGATAAATAACGTAAGGGATAAAGAGACTCGCCACAAACACGGGCAGTATCAGAACGTGCTTTTGTCAGAGACTGAGTACCAGACTGTTCAAGCAGAGTTCCCCCAGGACTACCAGCAGCGCATTGAGCGCCTGTCGGAGTATATCGCATCCACCGGCAAGACTTACAAGAGTCACCTTGCCACCATTCGGAGCTGGGCGCGGCGGGACCGGCAGAAACCTCCGGCGAAACCGGTGTACAGCCACGAAAATTACACGTTTGAGGGCGGTGACAGCTTATGAGCGAGTGTGTGCAGATGGAACTGGAGCGCCTCATGCGGGAACTGGCGGAGATGAACCGGCGCAACCGAATCCGCAGCCTAAAAGCCAGCGGTATCCAGGAGCCTGCATTGGCTAACTGGACGTTCGCCAGCGCGGAGGACAGTCCCAGCATCCAGATGGCAAAGCGATATGTGGACAGATGGACAGAGGTCAAAGAGAACAATCTCGGCCTTTTACTCTGGGGCGATGTGGGAACCGGCAAATCCTTTACCGCCGCCTGCATTGCCAACGCACTGCTAGAGGCCGGCGTTCCGGTGCTTATGACGAACTTCTCCAAAATTCTGAACAAAATGGGCGGGATGTACTCGGAACAGCGTTACCGGTACATCGCTTCGTTGGCAGACTACGAGCTGCTCATCATCGATGACCTGGGCATCGAGCGCAGCACGGATTACGCGATGGAGCAGGTTTACGCCGTCGTGGACGAACGGTACAAGTCCAACAAGCCGTTGATCGTCACGACCAACCTGACTATCAGCCAGATCCGCAACGCCGAGGATGTGGCCCACGCCCGCATTTACAGCAGGGTTCTGGAACTGTGTACCCCGGTGCAGGTACGCGGAACAGACCGGCGAACAGCCATCGGGCGGGACAAGCAGGCGATGGTCAAAGAACTGCTCTTTGGGCTGTAAGGGGGTGATTCCGATGTGGTAAAAAGTTTTAGCATGAAAATCTGAAAAACAGGAGGTGCTACGAATTGTCAAAACGAGCAACGGTAACAGCCGTTGTCAATCAGAAGGGCGGGACAGGAAAAACGACGACCTGCGAAAACCTCGGCGTTGGCCTCGCCAACGAGGGCAAGAAAGTCCTGTTGATGGACACCGACCCACAGGCTAGCCTGACGATAGCCCTGGGGTATCCCAGGCCGGACGACCTGCCCGTCACTCTGTCGGGCCTGATGGCAAAAGTTCTGCAAGACGAGGCGATTCCGCCGGGAGAAGGTATCCTCCACCACCCGGAGGGCGTAGACCTGATGCCGGCCAGCATTGAACTGGCCGGGATGGAGGTCTCGCTGGTCAATGCCATGAGCCGGGAGACCACCCTCCGGCAGTACCTGGACACAGTGCGTTACCAGTACGACCACATCCTGCTGGACTGTATGCCCAGTCTGGGGATGCTGACCATCAACGCCCTGGCCGCCGCAGACAATGTGCTGATTCCCGTTCAGGCCCAATACCTTCCGGCAAAGGGTCTGGAACAGCTTTTGCAGACCATCAACAAGGTGCGTCGCCAAATCAACCCCCGGTTAAAAATCGACGGTATCCTGCTGACGATGGTGGACAGCCGGACGAATTTCAGCAAAGAGATTTCCGGCCTGATTCGGGAAACCTACGGGAGCAAGCTCAAGGTCTATCAGACAGAGATTCCCCGCTCTGTCCGGGCGGCGGAAATCAGTGCAGAGGGAAAAAGTATTTTCAAACACGACCCCAACGGCAAGGTGGCGGACGCCTACCGGGGGCTGACGAAGGAGGTGCTGGAAAATGCCGAGAAAAGGCGGAAACATCAGCTTGAGCAGCTACGATGACATCTTTTCCACGGAGGAAAGCCGGGAGGCCGCCGCCAGAGAGCAGATTCAGCGAATCCCCATCTCTGATCTGCACCCCTTCGAGGGCCATCCTTTCCGGGTGGTGGACGACGAGGCCATGACCCGAACGGTGGAGAGCATTTCCCAGTTCGGGGTCATTTCCCCACTGCTGGCTAGGCCCGACCCGGACGGAGGCTATGAAATCATCTCCGGCCATCGGCGCTGCCACGCAGCGGAACTGGTGGGGCTGGAAACACTGCCGGTCATCATCCGGGAGATGGACGACGATGAAGCCATTATTGCAATGATTGACAGTAATCTCCAGCGAGAGACCATTCTCCCCAGCGAACGGGCGTGGGCGTACAAAATGAAGTTGGACGCTATCAAACACCAGGGTGCCAGGTCAGATTTGACTTCGCCGCAACTTGCGGCGAAGTTCAGCAGTGCCGCCCGGGTTGCAAAAGACGCAGGAATAAGTGGCGATACAGTACGCCGGTATATCCGCCTGACCAACCTCATCCCGGAGCTGATGAACATGGTGGATGAAAAGAAAATTGCCTTTAATCCGGCGGTGGAGCTGTCCTACCTGACGCGGGAGGAACAATCTCAGCTTCTGGAGGCGATGGACTACGCCCAGGCAACCCCTTCTCTCTCCCAGGCTCAGCGGCTGAAAAAGCAGAGCCAGGAAGGAGCTGCGACGCTGGATTCTATGTGCGAAATCATGAACGAGGTCAAAAAAGAACCCACTGACCGGGTGATTTTTCAGGCGGATTCCCTGCGGAAGTATTTCCCCAAAAGTTACACCAACCGGCAGATGGAGGAGACCATCATCAAGCTGCTGGAACAGTGGCAAAAGCGGCGCAAGCGTGAGCAGACCCGATAAGGGCAGCTCACGCTTTTCTCGTTAGAATCGGAGTAACGGGAGGTGAAAAGTGTGATTTTTGAAGTAAAAGGCGACCTGAACCTGCTGATTACTCAGGTAACATCCCACCCGGAGAGTAACGAGCAGGTGGTTCTGGTGCTTGACCCCAGTGCAGGGCCGCAGGTATTGACCCGCGAGGAAGCCTGTCCCCTGCTGCCCAGCCCCTGTGAGCCGTTCGGGTGTATCGAGGACTTTGTGGTGGAGGGGCTGGCGCTGTATTACCGGCCCGACCAGGTGGTGCGGTTGAGAGACCGACTGTACCTCGTTGGCCAGGCGGCAGTCTGCCATGAGGACGAGGACGGCAGCCGCTGGTCCCTGACCGGCAGGGACATCTGCCGGGTCATGGGCTATGCCAGAGAGCGTAGCACGTTGCTCTGTGTGGACGGGCAGAAAATCCCGGTCTTGCCGCTGGAGTAACAACAATGCCAAAAAACAGGAAACCATCTGCGGCCATTGAGGTGCCAAACGGCAACTGAATGGCCGCTTTTGTGTTTTCTACGAGCAAAAGGAGGGCTTTAACAATGAAACTGAACGTGTATTTTCCCGGCGAAGTGACCATCAACGTCAACTGCAAGGCCGGGGACGGCGGCGCGGCGGAGCTGCGCATCTTTGAGAAAATGCTGGAGGAACTGACCGAGCTGCTGGAAGAACTGCCCGACGGGGAGTCTGGCGAACCGGCGGCCCCCGCATTGGAGGACGATTTGAAGGACTTTCTGTTCCTGAACGGCACTACCTTCACCCCCTACGACCTAGTGATGGTCATTGACCCGACGCGTGGGGCCACCGCCATGACCGCCGAGGACAGCCGGGAAGTGCTGGACGTGTTCGAGGGGGACGAGGTGGTCGCCAGGTTCCCGTACCTGAACCTGATGCTGGCCTGCAAGCCGGACGCGATTCGCACCGCGGCGGGCAGGCAGTACCTGACCGGAACGGCGGTGGTGTTCGACGCGCTGGGCAGCGCGGCGGTGTCTCTGGACCAGAAGGAACTGCGCCAGATTCGGCACGTCCTGGAGACCCAGTGCAAGACCGTTTTCTGCGGCGGCCAGCCGGTCCGGGCGCTGCCGCTGTAAAATCCGTCGGCAGCCCTGTTTCTTCCGCACCGGGGAGGAGATGATGAGCATTGCAGGAAGAAGTTGAAAACAGAACGGTCAATCTGGCGATCAGCACCACCAAGCTGACCGCCAGAACCATTATTATGAAGGGGCTTCGGATGTTCCTGAACCACTGCGCCAAAAGCAAGGCGAAAAAGGCGGCGGCAAAAGATGAAATCCCTCACGGGAAACAGACGGTGCAGGAGCTGATCGGGCAGAATCAGGGCGTTTCCAGTATCCCCATCGCCCAGACGGAGCTGAAAGGCTTTGAACGGGTGGCAAAAAAGTACGGCGTGGACTTCGCCATTCGGAAGGACGCTTCTGTTGACCCGCCCCGCTACACGGTGTTCTTCAAGGCCCGTGACGAGGCGGCGCTGACTGCGGCATACAAGGAGTACGCCGCCCAGGAGACGTTCAACAAGGACCGGCCCAGCGTCAGAAAGGCCCTGACCAAGCTGGCTGAGAAGGTGGTTCCCACCCCCAAAAAGGTGCGGGAAAAGAGCCAGGAGCGTTCGCTATGAGCAAGAAAACATCGAAGTTACTGGCGCTGTATCTGCCCTATATTCTGGTTGGGTTGGTGGCCGCCAATCTGGGCGAGGCGTGGCGGCTGTCTGTGGGGGAAACCTCCGGGGAACGCATTATGAGCCTGATGTACACCGTCCCCCAGGCGTTCGGGAACCCGTTACCCAGTCTCCATCCTTTTGACCTGCTCATCGGCCTGTTGTGTGGGGCAGCGCTCCGGCTGGCGGTATATCTGAAAGGCAAGAACGCCAAAAAGTACCGCCATAACATGGAGTATGGTTCCGCCCGCTGGGGAACGGCCAAGGACATCGAGCCATTCATGGCCCCTCAGTTCGAGGACAACATCATTCTCACCCGGACGGAGGGCCTGATGATGTCCAACCGACCGAAGAACCCGGCCAACTCCAGGAACAAAAATGTGCTGGTGGTGGGTGGCTCCGGGTCTGGCAAAACGCGGTTCTTTATCAAGCCCAATCTGTTGCAGTGCAACAGCAAGGCCCACCCCGTTTCCTTCGTGGTCACAGACCCAAAAGGCAGTATCGTCGTCGAGTGCGGAAACGCCTTGTTGAAGCATGGGTATCGCCTGAAAATCTTCAACACCATCAACTTCAAGAAGTCCATGCACTACAACCCCTTCGCCTATATTCACAGCGAGAAGGATATTTTGAAGCTCGTTACCACCCTCATCACCAACACAAAGGGCGACGGCAAGGGCGGCGACCCGTTTTGGGAAAAAGCGGAGACCTTGCTCTACACGGCGCTCATTGGGTATATCCACTATGAAGCGCCGGTGGAGGAGCAAAACTTCGCTACCCTCATCGAGTTCATCAACGCGATGGAGGTCCGGGAGGACGACGAGGACTTCGAGAACCGGTTGACCTGATGTTCAAGGAATTGAAGAAAAAGAACCCGAACCACTTTGCGGTGCGGCAGTTTTCCAAGTACAAGCTGGCAGCCGGAAAAACGGCGAAAAGTATCAATATTTCCGCCGGTGCGCGGCTGGCTCCCTTTGACATCGAGGAGCTGCGGGAAATCACTGCCTACGATGAGCTGGAGCTGGACACCCTGGGAGACCGGAAAACAGCGCTGTTTCTCATCATGTCGGACACGGACGGCACATTCAATTTTCTCATCTCCATGATCTATTCTCAGCTTTTCAATCTGCTCTGTGAAAAGGCGGACGATGTGTATGGCGGGCGGTTGCCCGTCCATGTGCGGTGCCTGATAGATGAGGCGGCGAACATCGGCCAAATTCCCAACCTGGAGAAACTGGTGGCCACCATCCGAAGCCGTGAGATTTCTGCCTGTCTGGTGTTGCAGGCCCGGAGCCAGCTCAAGGCCATTTACAAGGACAATGCCGACACCATCATTGGCAACATGGACAGCCAGATCTTCCTGGGCGGCTCGGAACCCACCACGCTGAAAGAGCTGAACACGGCGCTGGGCAAGGAAACCATTGATATGTTCAACACGTCTGACACCCGCGGCAACAGCCCCTCCTATGGCACCAACTATCAGAAGCTGGGCCACGACCTGGCCTCCATCGATGAGCTGGCGGTGCTGGACGGTGGAAAGTGTATTTTGCAGCTCCGGGGCGTCAGGCCCTTTCTCTCGGACAAGTACGACCTGACCCAGCACCCCAACTACAAGTACACCGCCGACTACGATGCGAAGAACACCTTCGGCATCGAAAAGTATCTGAACCACTGGCTGCGGCTGCGGAAGGACGATGTTTTCACCGTGGTGGATGTAGATGCCGCAGAAGAAGCAGTAAACCGGCAGAAACACACTACGAACAACGCGTGAAGTAGAGAAGGAGGTTTCAAATGTCTGAAAAGAACGACAAACCCAATGAAATTACCATCAAATTCGGCAAGGGGCTGGTGGGAGAGCCGTTCACGTCTAAGTCCGGCACGGAGCTGGTGCGGATCGACATCCCCAACCGGGACCCGATGGACACCCGCCCCTGGGAATCCTTCCTGACGACACCGAACCGGGTCCATGAGAACCAGTTCGGCAAAGGCGTCTGGATGAAGCTGCCGGAGGACGGCACCACCAAGCTCTCCCGTTCCGTTTTGCAGGGGCAGGACACCAACGGCGAACGCATCTGGAAGCGGGAGTACAGAACGGTCCCCAACACCGAACTGAAATCCATGCTGGAGGCGTACAAGGAGAAGAACCGGGATTCGGTACTCTCCGATCTCTCTGCCAAAAAGACGGACACGGAAAAAGCGACAAGACCGACTCCCCAGAAGGCCGCCCGGCACAAGGAACCAGCGCTGTAAGCAAGCAAATAGCCCTCCCCGCCCGTGGATGAACGGGAGAACGGGGAGGGCTTTTTGCGTCTCAGCAACAACCGCTGCCACCCAAATCGGCGGCAACTACAAATGAAATGGAGGTATCCCGCATGAGAATCCGCAGTCCCCCCTGACGGGAGGTCAGAAGTCAGAAGGCGTATCGTTCAAAAAAACTAAAGAGGAAGGAGTGGAGGCCGGATTTGGGCCTTGCGAAAGCGCGGGGCTTGCCTTGCTGATTTCTGACAAAAACGACCCAAAACATCCTACAATTCCGGTTTCCGATTATTATTTATGGCCTTTTTCAACTCTGCGATCAGCGTTTTGCAGACTCTCGTTATCGCCCTTGGCGCTGGCCTCGGCATCTGGGGTGCCATCAACCTTCTGGAAGGTTACGGCAACGACAACCCCGGTGCTAAGTCCCAGGGAATGAAGCAACTGATGGCGGGCGGTGGGGTCGCCCTCATCGGCACTACCCTCGTTCCCCTGCTCTCCGGCTTGTTCGGCTGAGTAACCGGCCGCAGGTGCAATTTCCGCACCTGCGGCCACATCAGAAGGGAGGGTAGTCCTTGGACAGTATTCTTGAACAGATCACGCAGTGGCTGAAGGAAATGCTGGTCGCCGCTGTGATGGAAAACTTAACGGGGCTATTCGATTCGGTGAATACGCAGGTCAGTTCGATTGCGTCAGATGTGGGAACGTCCCCGGCGAGCTTTTCACCGGGAGTTTTCTCCATGGTTCGGAGTATTTCTGAATCGGTCATCATGCCGGTGGCAGGTATCATCCTGACCTTCATCGTTTGCAGTGAACTGATCCAGCTCCTGATCGAACACAACAACCTGGCCAACTTCGACACCTGGCTCATTTTCAAGTGGATCTTCAAGACCTTTGTGGCCGTGACCCTGATCTCCAACTGCTTCAATATCACATTAGCGGTGTTCGACGTGGCGCAAAGTGTTATCAGTTCCAGCGGGAGTCTCATCAACGCAAGCACCGCAATAGATGATGCTGCTCTTGCCACGATTGAAGCAACACTGCTGGAAATGGAACTAGGGCCGCTGCTGGGGCTGTATTTGCAGACGTTTATCATCCGTCTGACGCTGTTTGCTCTCTCTGCTGTCATTTTCGTCATTGTCTATGGCAGGATGGTGGAGATTTATCTTATGGTCAGCCTTGCCCCAATCCCCTTTGCCACCTTTGGGAACCGGGAACAGAGCCAGGTGGGGCAGAACTATCTGCGTTCCCTCATTGCGCTGGGGTTTCAGGGGTTCCTGATCATGATTTGTGTGGGGATCTACGCAGTGCTGATCCAGTCGGCGGCGCTATCCACCGATATTATCTCGTCCCTGTGGGGCGTGGTCGGATATACAGTGCTGCTCGCGTTCACGCTGTTCAAAACCGGAAGTCTCGCTAAAAGTGTGCTCAATGCCCACTAAATTGGAAAGGAGAGGATTTTTTGGCAGCATATGTACCCGTTCCCCGTGACCTGTCACGGGTGAAATCCAAAGTATTTTTCAATCTGACCAAACGGCAGCTTGTGTGCTTTGGGGCGGCGGCACTGATCGGAGTGCCGTCTTTTTTTGCCCTGAAAAGCATTGGCAACGCAAGCCTTGCCACCATGGGCATGATCGTTATCATGCTCCCGCTGTTTCTGCTCGCCATGTATGAGAAGGACGGGCAGCCGCTGGAGGTCATTGTATTCCATTTCATTCAGGCCCGGTTTATCCGGCCCAAGGTCCGGCCCTACCGGACGGACAACTATTACGCCGCACTCATGCGGCAGTACCAAGTCTATGAGGAGGTCGATGCGATTGTTTGCAAAAAAGAAAAAGGCGGACAGCGTAAAACTGCCCGCCAACCTGTCCCGGCAGGAACAGCGGCAGATCAGGAAAATCGTTGACCGCGCCCGCAGGGACGACGGCATCCCCAGGACTGCACAGCAGTCCATCCCGTTTGAGCGGATGTTCCCTGACGGCGTCTGCCGGGTCAGAAGCAACTACTACACCAAAACCATTCAGTTCCAGGACATCAACTACCAGCTGGCCCAGCAGGAAGACCAGACCGCTATCTTCGAGGCATGGTGTTCCTTCCTGAACTTCTTTGACAGCTCCGTGCGTTTTGAGCTGTCCTTTATGAACATGGCAGCGGATGCAGACGCCTTTGAGGAGAGCGTCCACATTCCCCGTCAGCAGGACGGCTTTGACGATGTGCGGGCTGAATATGAGCAGATGCTGTTCCAGCAGCTGAAACGGGGCAACAACGGCCTGACTAAGACCAAATTTCTGACCTTTGGCATCGAGGCGGCCTCCATGCGGCAGGCCGGTCCCCGGCTGGAACACATTGAAGCCGACCTCTTAAACAACTTCCACCGGCTGGGGGTCTCGGCCAGAGTGCTGGACGGAAAGGAGCGCCTGGCCCTGATGCACAGTATGTTCCACATGGGGGATAACGACAAATTCTTCTTCGACTGGAAGTGGCTGCCGGAGTCCGGTCTGTCCGTCAAGGACTTCATCGCCCCCACGTCCTTCACCTTCGATGGCAGGTTTTTCACAATGGGGAGCCTGTACGGGGCCATGTCGTTTCTCTCTATCACGACCTCTGACGCCAGTGACCAGATGTTGAAGGAGTTTCTGGATGTGGACAACAGCCAGGTGGTGACCATGCACCTCCAGTCCGTTGACCAGAACAAGGCCATCAAGCAAATCAAGCGCACCATCACGGAGCTGGACCGGAGCAAAATCGAGGAACAGAAAAAAGCCGTCCGTAGCGGATATGACATCGACATCATTCCAAGTGATCTGGCCACTTATGGGCATGACGCAAAGGCCCTGCTGAAAGAGCTGCAAAGCCAGAATGAACGGATGTTCAATCTGACCTTCTTTGTTCTCAGCAC
Organism: Clostridiales bacterium; assembly: GCA_021203685.1. Taxonomy (GTDB): domain Bacteria; phylum Bacillota; class Clostridia; order Oscillospirales; family Oscillospiraceae; genus Onthomonas. Next base: position 14,802 of record JAJQAS010000188.1, read on the forward strand.
CGGGCGGACGAAACAGGAGCTGGAAACCAACGTGTTCCGCATCTCCTCTCTGGCCCAGAAGTACAACTGCAACCTGCGGCGGCTGGATTACCAGCAGGAGCAGGGGCTGATGAGCTGCCTTCCGCTGGCAGAGAATCAGATTGAGATCCAGCGGGGCATGACCACCAGCGCCACCGGCATTCTGATTCCCTTCACCACCCAGGAGCTGTTCCAGCATAACAGCCTGTATTACGGGCTGAACTCTATCTCCAATAACCTGATCATGGTGGACAGGAAACGGCTGAAAAACCCCAACGGTCTGATCCTCGGAACCCCCGGCAGCGGCAAGTCCTTTGCTGCCAAGCGAGAGATCACCAATGCGTTTCTGACCACGGATGATGACATCATTGTCTGCGACCCGGAGGCGGAGTATACAGCGCTGGTGCAGCGTCTGGATGGACAGGTCATCAAAATCAGTCCCAGCAGCACCCAGTATATCAACCCGATGGACATCAACAGCAACTATTCCGAAGAGGACAACCCCATCGCCCTTAAGAGTGATTTCATTTTATCGCTCTGTGAGCTGATCGTGGGCGGCAAGGAGGGTCTGCTCCCGGTGGAGAAAACGGTCATTGACCGGTGCGTCCATCAAATCTACCGGCGCTATTTTGAAAATCCAGTACCGGAGAATATGCCGCTGCTGGAAGACCTGTACAATGCGCTGCTGGAGCAGGAGGAAAAGGAAGCCCGCCATGTGGCGACTGCCCTTGAAATCTATGTAAAGGGTTCCCTGAACCTGTTCAACCACCGCACAAATGTGGACATCCAGAATCGGTTTATCTGCTACGACATCAAGGAGCTGGGCAAGCAGCTGAAGAAAATCGGAATGCTGGTGGTGCAGGATCAGGTGTGGGGCCGTGTCACCGCCAACCGGAACGAAGGCAAGACTACACGGTATTATATGGACGAGTTCCACCTGCTGCTCCGGGAGGAGCAGACGGCGGCCTACAGCGTGGAAATTTGGAAGAGGTTCCGGAAATGGGGCGGCATCCCCACTGGGGTCACGCAGAATATCAAAGATCTGCTGGCCTCCCGCGAGGTGGAGAACATTTTCGAGAACAGCGACTTTATTCTCATGCTGAACCAGGCTGCCGGAGACAGGGAGATTTTGGCCCGGCAGCTCAATATCAGCCCCTATCAGCTCTCCTATGTTACTCAGTCAGGTGAGGGTGAAGGGCTTCTGTTCTACGGAGATGTCATTTTGCCTTTTGTTGACCGGTTCCCCCAGGACACGGAGCTGTACCGCATCATGACGACCAAGCTGTCGGAGATTTCCGGTCAGGAACGGTTGCAGTCAGAAAGCGTACCGGAGACAGAGCAGCCGCCGGAGGTGCAGAATGCTCAATAAGACGCCTCGCCTGCGGTTCTCCGGTGAGGAGCTGAAGAACCGGCAGGTCAGGCGGGCGGCAGACAAGGCAGAACAGGCGGCGGACAGGGCGGACGCCGCCAAGTCCAAGCTGCGCACGGACAAGGACAGAGCGAAGGCCAGAGGTGAGAAGCTGCGGTTCGGGAAGAAGGACAAC
>JAJQAS010000188.1:16463-23082 GCA_021203685.1 Clostridiales bacterium
AAGCTGCGGTTCGGGAAGAAGGACAACGCCGAACCAGTTGGGAAGGCGCGTAGGCGGCAAAAAGCGCCCCGCAGCAGAGAGCAGCAAATGCCTGCTGGAGAAGTAACTCATAGTTCGAAAGAAACCCGCCATAGTGAGGGCAAATCGAAAACAACCAGTGCAACGAAACCAGGCAAATCGGATGGCATTGGAACAGCTTCTGCTTCGCCGTCTGGAAAGCCGAGACCAGCAGGGAGCAAGTTGAAAACGGAGTCGTCGGCGAGCAGAACGGTTCGCTCCCGTCTCCATTTCGATGGTGCCGCCAGCGAAATCAAGTCCCCTGGCAACCGGTTCAGACCAGCCCACGCCGTGGGCAGTACGGTATCTGCACAGATTCACCGCCAGGTCAACTCTCAGAACGAGGACGAGAATGCGGGCGTCCAGGCTGCCCATCTGGGTGAGGAAGCAGCAGAGGGCGCCGCCCATGGGGTGGAACACGCTGGTTACAGCAAAAAACTGAAAGCCTACGACAAGGCGGCGAAGCTGGAACGCAGGGCGGACAAGGCCAACGTGGAGGCACTTTATCAGCAGAAGGTGGCGGAGAATCCGGAACTGACATCGAATCCACTCTCACGCTGGCGGCAGAAGCAGGAGATCAAGAAGGAGTATGCGGCTGCGAAGGCGGCAGCCTCCCGTTCCGGTAATACGGCGGGCAGCGCCAGGACTGCGGAGACAGTACGGGAACGGGGCGAATTGCTTTTTGCCACGATAAAAGACTTCGTCCAACAGAGCAGCGGCGGGGTGAAAATCGTGCTGATCTGTGGTTTAGTGCTGCTCCTGCTGTTGACCCAACTGCAATCCTGTTCTGTTATCACAACCGGTGTGCTGACCACCGTGACCTCCACTGCGTGGCCAGCGGACGACAGTGAGATCACCAAGGCAGACGCCTACTACACCATGCTGGAGGCCCAGCTGCAAAAGAAAATCAACAATGTGGAGAACACCCATTCAAGCTGTGACGAGTTCAACTACGATTTGGGGACGATTGGACATGATTCCACAGCGCTCATCAGCTATCTGTGTGCCAAATACGGTGCCTTTACACTCAGTCAGGTGAAATCGGAACTGGACGCGATTTTTGCTCTGCAATATGACCTGATAATTGAGACCGCAACAGAGACCCGAACGACCACCAAAACCGTCCGCGCAGGGGAGTATATCGGAGAGGTCGTCACCAGCGGCTATTGCTCCTGCTCCATTTGCTGCGGTATCTGGGCGAATGGCAAGACCGCCATTGGTACCACTCCTACAGCCAGCCACACGCTGGCCGTGGATGCCAGTGATCCCATTGTTCCGATTGGAACGCAAATCATTATGAACGGCGTTCTCTATACCGTGGAGGACACGGGGACATTGGCCAAGTACGGCGTGGATTTCGATGTTTATTATGACAGCCATTCGGCGGCGCTGGCCCACGGTCACAAGACCTGGTCGGCCTATTATGCGGGCGGCAACGGTGAAAAGGTGACGGTTAAGTCCACGGAAACGGTCAAGGTCTGCTATGTAACGCTGGAGGTCACGGATTTTCTCAGCATTCTTGAGAGCAGGCTGACCGAGGACGAAACCGAACTGTACGACATTTATCTGGAGACGAAGGGATGCCGGGTATTCTTCGGGACGCCGCTGGCCTACGACTGGCATGAGGACATCATTGGCGGCTACGGCTACCAGTGCAATGGAACGACAGTGACAACAACGACCTATCTCAAGGTGGAGGCAGCAACCGGAACAAATGTATTCTCCGTGATGGATGGGACAGTCAAATCCGTGTCGAACGGGACGGTGACGGTTAAAAACGACAGCGGCTACACCGTCAAGCTCAGCGGGCTGAAAAGCATCAGCGTGTCCGCCGGAGACGAAGTAACCAACGGCCAGTTGGTCGGCAAGATCGGCAGTGCCGGGACGCTGAAAATTTATCTCAGCTACAACGGCACCTATCTCAACCCCTATTTCTATCTGGGGACGGGATAGCAATAATTTAAGCATGGCCCACAGCCATGCGGAAGGGAGGCTTTTATGAGCGCAAAACTTGACAAAATGCGGGCAGAGCGGGAGAAAGCCCGCCAGAAACGGGACGAATGGGACCGCCGCTTCAAGGAGTGGGACCAGAAGTACAGGGAGCAGGAAAATACGGAGATCTGTGATGTTACGCACTCCTACAACCTGACCCCTGACCAGCTGGCGGAACTGCTCCGCATGGTGAAAGAGACCATGCCGGAGACTGCCCAGGTGCAGGAAACCACGAAATCTTTCTATGACAAGGAGGAAGAAGCACATGAGGATTAAAATCATTTCTGTTATGACCGCCCTGCTGCTTTGCATGGGAATGTTCACCACCACGGCCTTTGCCTATGTGGAGGGCGATGTCAACAGCGAAACCGAGATTGCCGAGGACAGTTCCATCGCAGCGGAAGAAGATTCTGAAGCAGTAACAGCTGCTGAGGACAGCACCGGTACTGATACGGATGAGGAGGAAACCACCACGTTGACCGGAACGGTGAACGTCAGCGACCACCTGAACTTGCGCTCTGGGGCCAGTACCGATGATGAAGTGATCGGCCACCTTCTCCCAGGCACTACCGTGGAGATTATCGGCGAGGAGGACGGCTGGTATCTGGTGGTCGTCTCCGAACAGACCGGCTATGTCTGTGGAGATTATCTGGAGGTTCTGGAGAGTGTCACTCAGACCACAGACGATTCTACTGAGGAAGCTACAGAAGCTACAGACAGTCTGGACGAGGAGACACTTTTGGCGCTGTATGCGCTGCTGCTGGAAAGCGCAGATTCCAACAGTTCCCTGAGCCTGACCCCGGAGGGCAATCTGACGCTGGTGGACAATATCACGGACGCCGCCAGCGGTAAGCAATTCATCACGGTGGTCACCAAATCCGGCAACTATTTCTATCTTGTTATCGATGAGGACGATGAGGGAGACAGCACCGTTCACTTCCTGAATCAGGTAGATGAGGCCGACCTGCTGGCCCTGATGGATGAGGACGAAGCGGCGGAGTACGAGGAATCTCTCTACAGCACCGAAACAGAGGAAACCGAGGAGGCTGATACCAGCGCAGCCGACGCCTCCATCCTGGAGAATGAGGAACCGGAAGAAACAGAGACAGACAGCGGCGGCGTGAATCTCCTGCCGGTGATTCTGCTGGTGGTTGTCCTTGCCGTAGGCGGCGGCTTCTTCGCCTACACACAGGTGATGAGCAAGAAGAAGGAGGAGACCAGACCTGACCCGGATGCGGACTACACCGGGGAAGATGACGAACTGGAACTGCCGGAGGACGATTTCTATTCTGAGGATGAGGCGGATACCAACGGCGGCTTCTTCGATGATGAACCTGTCTAATTCCCCATAATAGGCATTTATCTGGGGTGGCCTTAAGGCCACCCTAAACATAACAAGAAATTTCCTATTGCAGTTTCGGCACAATTATGATAAAATAACGCCATAGAATAACCAGCGATTGATGGAAGGAAGGTCGTGTGCTATGATTAACATTCGCCCAGTCTCTGATTTAAGAAACAGATTTACGGAAATCGAAGATACCGTAAAAAAGGGGCAACCGGTTTATCTGACGAAAAACGGATACGGCTCTATGGTGGTTTTAAGTCTGGAACAGTACTCGGCTTTGACCGATGAGGTAGAAATCAAACTGGATGAGGCAGACCGTGCGGCAGCGCTGGACGATGTGCGCTACACAGAGGAGCAGGTGTTTGACCGAGCGAGGAGTCGTATTCATGAACGAAAAGCGCTATAAGCTGCGGTTTCTCCCACTGTTTGAGGAGGATTTGAATGAGATTGTGGATTATATTGCAAATCGGCTAAAGAATCCCATCGCTGCGGAGGCACTGGTTGACGATGTTCAAAAGGCTATTCAGGAAAGGCTCTTTTGTGCAGAATCTTTTGAGCCATATCCCTCAGTGCGTGAACGCCAGCATCCGTACTATCGCATCAGTGTTCGCAATTATACCATCTTTTATGTAGTGATTGACGATGTAATGGAAGTGCGTCGTATCATTTACAGCCGCCGCAATTTACCTGAACACATTTGAACGTTTACACACAAAACTGAATCACTGAACATAGCAGTCTTGAACGTCCTCGTTTCAAGGCTGCTTTTCTTTTGCTCAAAATCAGGAAGGAGTGTGTTGCCTATATACATAGCTCTCACGGCATCGTGTGAGCTTATTTTTTGCGATGGAGGTGAAGAACGTGGAACATGGTTCACGGTACGGCCCGCCGATAGAGAGACACCCGGACGGAACGTTATATCAGATGTCCCCAAGCCAGCAGAAGCAGGCGGCAAAACTCATCAAGAAGTATTGTTGCAACTGCGACAAGGGCAACTGCATCCTTCTGGACGATGGGGACGATGTTGTCTGTCCGCAGCGGATTTCTTATTCTGTCTGTTGCCGCTGGTTTCGGAATGCGGTGTTACCGGTGCTCCCAGAGCTGGAGGCGGACATTTTCAAAGAGACTACTTTGCGTCGGTGCGTGAACTGCGGCGCAAGGTATGTCCCCGGCTCAAACCGGAGCCGGTATTGCCCCGCCTGTGCAGCGGAGCGACGGCGACAGAAAGACCGGGAACGCAAGCAGAAAACAAGGCACACTGTCCGCATTTAGGGGCTGAAAAAGCCCGATATTTCAACAAAAATCAGAGGCATAACCGGCGTTCGTGGGTAGTTTATCCCGGAGGCCGGTTTTTGCGTTTCTAAATGCGGACACAGCGAGAAAGGAGTGTTTATTTGAATCAAAAGCTAGTTATCGCAGAAAAGCCCTCGGTGGCGCAGGCGCTGTCCAAGGTGCTGGGAGCAAACAAGCGGTGTGATGGTTATCTGGAGGGAAACGGCTATATTGTGAGCTGGTGCGTTGGTCATTTGGTGGAGCTGGCGGAGCCGGACGCCTATGACCCACATTACAAGAAGTGGGCGAAGGAAGACCTGCCCGTCGTGCCAGTGGAGTGGAAGTACAACGTCTCGCCCTCCACCAAAAAGCAGTTCGACATCCTCAAAAAGCTCATGCACCGGGATGATGTAACCAGCCTGGTTTGCGCTACGGATGCGGGGCGTGAGGGTGAGCTGATTTTCCGTCTGGTCTACCATCAGTGCGGATGCACGAAGCCCTTTGAACGGCTCTGGATCTCCAGCATGGAGGATAGCGCCATCCGGGAGGGGTTCGAGAACCTGAGACCGGGAAGTGAATATGACGCTTTGTATGAAGCGGCCCTCTGCCGGGAGCGTGCCGACTGGATCGTCGGGATGAACGTCACCCGGCTTTTTCTGTCCTCTACGGCAGGACGCTCCATGTGGGACGAGTAGTATCTCCCACGCTGGCGATGGCGGTGCTGCGGGAGGCGGAGATTTCGGCGTTCCAGCCGGAGACGTTCTACACGGTCAGTCTGGCTCTCCCGGACGGGAAAGCCGCAAGCGGGCGGATGAAAGAAAAGGCGGAAGCAACCGCCCTTGCCCGGTCCTGCGTAAACGGCACCGCTGTTGTGACCAAGTGTGAACGCAAGGAGAAAAGCGAGAAGGCACCAGCACTGTACGACCTGACCTCTCTCCAGCGGGACGCCAACCGTCTGCTGGGGTTCACGGCACAGCAGACCCTGGACTATCTACAGTCCCTGTATGAACGAAAATTAACCACTTATCCGAGAACGGACAGCCGTTATCTGACCGATGATATGGCGGAAAAGGTGCCTGCTCTGGTAGCTGTGGCCGCAACACTGACCGGCAAAGCAGCTCCCGCTGATATAGCTGTGAAGCACATCATCAACAGCAAAAAGGTCAGCGACCATCATGCCATTATCCCTACGCTGGAATTGCAGAAATGCAATTTGACAGAGCTGCCAAAGGGTGAATATGCAATTTTGCAACTGATCGCCACCCGCCTGCTGGCCTCCGTTGCCCCACCTTATCGCTATGCGGAGACTGTGGCAGAGTTCCGGTGCGGCGAGGAGACCTTCACCGCCAAAGGGAAAACGGTGCTAGATGCAGGCTGGAAAGCCATTGAGAAGCCCGGAAAGGCCGAGAAAGCGGACACGCCCCTGCCCATGATGCAGGTGGGTGACAGCTTCCCCGTGGTATCAGCTGAGGTCAAGGAAGGCCAGACAAAACCAAAGGCACATTTTACCGAGGACACCCTTCTCGCCTCGATGGAGCGAGCCGGTGCAGATGAAATGCCCGATGAAGCGGAACGCAAGGGTATTGGCACCCCGGCCACCCGTGCCGGTATCATCGAACGGCTGGTGACACGGGGATTTTTGGAGCGCAAGGGCGACAAAAAGGTCAAGAACCTGATTCCCACGGAAAAGGGCAATGCCCTCATCACCGTTCTGCCGGAACAGCTCCAATCTGTTTCCATGACAGCAGACTGGGAGGAAAAACTGCTGAAAATCGAGCGTGGTGAGTATTCTCCGGCGGCATTCATGTCGGAAATCGTCGAGATGGTTGCAAGCCTGGTGGACACCTATCAGGTGGTGAAGGATGCTGCTGTTATCATGCCGGACGCCCGCAAGTCCCTGGGCAAATGCCCGGTCTGCGGTGCCGATGTGGTGGAGCGTCCCAAGTCCTA
>JAJQAS010000096.1 GCA_021203685.1 Clostridiales bacterium
CCTCCCCTGAAAGGGGAGGAGGGCCGCCGCCTTTAGGCGGTGGCGGAGGGGTTTCTACGCTATCGCTTTGTCAAAGAGAAAGATTATCAAAAGGAACCCGACCATGACAGACTTATACGAAAAATCCATCCACACCCTGGAACTGCCCCGGGTGCTGGAGCTGCTGGCGGAGCAGGCGGTCAGCGAAGGCGCCAAGGCACGCTGCCTGGCCCTGCGGCCCAGCGGCGAGGAGGTGGAGGTGCTGCGCCGCCAGGCGGAGACCACCGCCGCACGGGACATGATGGACCTCCACGGCAACCCGGCCCTTGCCAACCTGAAACCGGTGGACGCCACCCTCCAGCGGGCGGCGCTGGGGGGCGCGCTGAACAACCGGGAGCTGCTGGAGGTGGCGGCGGTGCTGCGCACCGCCCGGAACGTGGCCTCTTACAGCGGCTTCGGGGAGAAAAGCACCATCCTGGACCCCCTGTTCCGCAGTCTTGTCCCCGACCAGGGGCTGGAAAACCGCATCACCGGGGCCATCCTCTCCGAGGACGAGGTGGCCGACAGCGCCAGCCCCGCCCTGGCGGACATCCGCCGCCACATCCGTAGCGCTTCCGGCAAGGCCCGGGAGGTGCTGCAGCGGCTCATCTCCTCCTCCGCGTCCAAATATTTGCAGGAGGCCATCATCACCATCCGCAACGACCGCTTTGTGGTGCCGGTAAAGGCCGAGTACCGGGGCAGCGTCCCCGGCCTCATCCACGACGTGTCCGCCTCCGGCTCCACCCTGTTCGTGGAACCCATGGCGGCGGTGCAGGCCAACAACGAGCTGCGGGAGCTGCTGAGCCGGGAGGAAAAGGAGATCGCCCGCATTTTGGCGGAGCTTTCCGCCCTGGCCGCCCAGCGGCGGGAGGACATTCTGCTGGACTATGATCTGCTGCTCCAGTTAGATGTCATTTTCGCCAGGGGCAAGCTCTCCTACGCCATGAACGGGATGCCCCCCAGACTGTCCCACAGCGGCGGCTTCCGCTTCCGCAAGGCCCGGCACCCCCTGCTGGACCCCAAGACGGCGGTGCCCATCGACCTGCGGCTGGGGGAGGACTTCGATACATTGGTCATCACCGGCCCCAACACCGGCGGCAAGACGGTGACGCTGAAAACCGCCGGGCTGCTGACGCTGATGGCCCAGTGCGGCCTCCACCTGCCCGTGGGGGACGACAGCAGCTTCTCCATCTTCCGGGCAGTGCTGGCGGACATCGGGGACGAGCAGTCCATCGAACAGAGCCTCTCCACCTTCTCCTCCCACATCACCAACATTGTGGAGATTTTGGCCCAGGCGGGGGAGGACACCCTCATTCTCTTCGACGAGCTGGGGGCGGGCACCGACCCCATCGAGGGCGCGGCGTTGGCCGTGGCCATCATCGAGGAGGCCCGGAGCATCGGGGCGCGGGTGGCGGCCACCACCCACTACGCCGAGTTAAAGGTCTACGCCATGACCACGCCGGGGGTGGAAAACGCCTCCTGCGAGTTCAACGTGGAGACCTTGCAGCCCACCTACCGGCTGCTCATCGGCGTTCCCGGCAAGTCCAATGCCTTTGCCATTTCCCGGCGGCTGGGCCTGCCGGAGCACGTCATCGCCAACGCGGGAGGCCGCATCGACCGGCAAAACGTCCAGTTTGAGGACGTGCTGACCCGGCTGGAGCAGCAGCGGCAGGAGCTGGAAAACCAGCAGCAGGAGGCCGCCAGGCTCCGCCGCCAGCTGGAGCAGGACGCCGCCGCCTCCGCCGAGAGCCGCCGGGCCATCGAGGAGGAACGCGCCAAGGTGGTGGACAAGGCCCGGGCCGAGGCCCAGCAGATTTTGGACGACGCCCGCAGCGCCTCCAACCGGGTATTCCACGAGCTGGATGGCATGAAAAAACGCCAGAAGCAGGGCCAGGAGGCCGGGGACGCCAACGCCCAGCGGGCCGAGCTGCGCCGCCAGCTGAACCAGGCCAGCCAGCGGGTGGGCCAGAGCCGCAGCCTGCCCCAGCCGGAACCCTCCCGCCCCGCCCAGGCGGGGGACACGGTGGAGCTGCTCAGCCTGGGCACCCGCGCCCAGGTGCTCTCCGTGGGCAAGGACGGGGCTTTGCAGCTGAAAGCCGGCATTTTGACCATCTCCGCCACCCAGGACGAAGTGCGGGTGGTCTCCGCCGCCGCTGCCCAGCCCAAAAAGCAGCAGCCCCAGCGGAAATCCAACACCGCCCACCACCAGGTCACTCGCAGCAGCGTGGGCCAGGAGCTGGACATCCGGGGCATGACCTGCGACGAGGGCGTGGCGATGGTGGAGCGGTTTTTGGACAGCGCGGTGATGGCCCACCTCACCGGCGTCTCCATCATCCACGGCAAGGGCACCGGCGTGCTCCGCCAGGCCGTCCACCAGTACCTGAAAACCTGCAAATATGTGAAGCGCTACCGGCTGGGCCGGTTCGGCGAGGGCGAAGACGGCGTCACCGTCGTCGAACTAAAATGACACAAATCCTGCATTTTCTGCGGTGTATTTCGACTTTTCCCTGGGGATTCTGTTCTGTTTTCACGACAATGCGGCATATTTCCTCTCCGGGCGGCGGAAAGTTTGTTAAATTTGACATTGACGGCAGGGAATAAAATTTGCTATGATATACTCCAGCTATAACAGGATAGCCTTTGGGGAGGAATCTTTCATGACTGTAAAAGAAGCGGTTGTCAGCAGCAAGGTTGGCCTGTATGCGCGTCCCGCCACGTTTTTTATCCAGAAAGCCAACGAGTATGTCAGCTCCATCTGGGTCGAGGTGGAGGACAGCCGGGTGAACGCCAAGAGCCTGCTGGGGGTGCTGTCTATGGGCATCCTCCAGGGAACCGTTGTCAAGCTGATGGCAGACGGACCGGACGAAAAAGAGGCCATCGACGGCCTGGTGGAAGTCCTGGCCTGCGATACCGTCAACTGACCTGTTTTAGGACAAAAATCAGCGCCGCAGGGACTTGCGGCGCTTTTTTTGTCCATGAGGACGGCAATGACCAAAGAAGAACTCAAAGAGAAGGCCCACTCTCTCCCCCTCCAGCCGGGGGTCTATATCATGATGGACAAGGCGGGAGAGGTCATCTACGTGGGCAAGTCCCGTGCGCTGAAAAACCGGGTGAGCCAGTACTTCGCCGACCTGGCCAGTCACACCGGCAAGACCCGGGCCATGGTCAGCCAAATCGACCACTTCGACTATATCCTGGCCGACAGCGAGTTTGAGGCGCTGGTGCTGGAAAACTCCCTCATCAAGCGGCACAAGCCCAAGTACAACATCTTATTAAAGGACGACAAGGGATACCCCTATATCCGCCTGTCCGTGAAGGACGAGTACCCCCGGTTCTCCCTGGCCTCCAAGGCCGTGGACGACGGGGCCAGGTACTTTGGGCCTTACGGCAGCCGGGGCAGCAGCTACGAGATCATCAAGACCGTCTCCGCCGCCTTGC
>JAJQAS010000092.1 GCA_021203685.1 Clostridiales bacterium
TCTCCAACGACCCGGCGGGGGATGTCCGCACCGAGCTGGAGAACTACAAGGCCCAGCTGAACCGCAGCGGCACCCAGTACCGCATCGTCTCTGAGGAGGTTCAGCCCGACCAGTCCATCATCATCCGCATCCGCAAGCAGTACAACAGCTACGACACCGGCGATTATCTGGAAGGGTAAGCCGTACAGGTTCGACCCAACAGAAAGCACCCGAACGCAGGAATTTGTTTCCGCGTTCGGGTGCTTTTTGCGTTTTTTTGAGGTGAAACCCCTCCGCCACCGCCTAAAGGCGGCGGCCCTCCTCCCCTTTCAGGGGAGGCGAGGGGGGATAATGCTTTCTGTTTGGTTAGCATTTCTGCTCAACATAGTACAAGTTTTCCACAGAGGACTGCCGTTCGGTAATTGACCAGCCCTCTTGCCTCCCCTGAAAGGGGAGGTGGCGCGGCGTAAGCCGCGACGGAGGGGTTCTCACCGCAATCACAGCCCAGTTTTGCCCAAAGGAATCGCCAACCACAGGATGATGTCGGGCTCCCCGCCGTCACACCCGGTCGTCCAGCGGCACGAAGGGCTTCACCGGCACGATGGCCTTGTAGGCCGGGCGGATGATCTTGCCGGGGTTGCAGTAAATTTCCTCGATGCGGTGGGCGCACCAGCCCAGCATACGGGCGGTGGCGAAGAGGGGGGTGTACAGATCTTCCGGAATGTTGAGCATATCGTAGACAAAGCCGGAGTACAAATCCACGTTGGCGCACATGGGCTTGTCGCTGCCCTTCACCGAGGCGAACACCTCCGGCGTCAGCCGCTCCACGCTCTCAATCAAATCCAGCCGGTCGGAGAGACCCTTGACCTCCGCCAGGTGCCGGGCAAAGCGTTTGAGCACCTTGGCCCGGGGGTCGGACAGGGTGTAGATGGCGTGGCCCATGCCGTAAATCAGGCCGGAGTGGTCGAACAGCTCCCCGTTCAGGATGCGGCTGAGGACGTTCTTGATCTCGTCGTCGTCCTTGGGGTCCCGCACCATGTCGTAGATTATGTCGGTCATCTGCTTGCAGCGGATGTTGGCGCCGCCGTGGCGGGGGCCCTTCAGGGAGCCCACAGCCGCCGAGATGCTGGCGTAGATGTCCGTATAGGAGGAGGACACCACCCGGCAGGTGAAGGTGGAGTTGTTGCCGCCGCCGTGTTCGGCGTGGAGGGTCAGGCACATGTCCAGCAGCTTGGCCTCCTCGTCGGTGTACTGCTGGTCCTCCCGGATGGCGGCCAGGATGTTCTCCGCCGCCCCTTTGCCGGGGATGGCCCGGTGGAGGTAGAGGGAGCCTTTGTCGAAGTAACAGCGCTTGGCGGCGTAGGCGTGGGAGATGATCATGGGCGTCCGGGCGATGAGCTGCATGGCCAGCCGCAGCTCGTTCTCGATGGTTCTGGTTTCCGGGTCCTCGTCATAGGAATAGAGGGTCAGGAGGCAGCGGCCCAACTTGTTCATAATGTCCCGGCTGGGGTTTTTGATGATCATGTCCTCGCTGAACATATGGGGCAGAGGCCGGAACTCGTCCAGCGCGTCGTTGAACCCGTCCAGCTGGTGCCGGTTGGGCAGCTGGCCCATCAGCAGCAGGTAGGCCGTCTCCTCGAAGCCAAAGCGGCCCTCCGAGGCGAAGCCTCTTATCAGGTCCTCCACGTTGATGCCCCGGTAGATGAGCTTGCCCTCCATGGGGCAGTGCTCGCCGTCCTGCAAATAGTAGCCGTGGACGTTGCCGATCTGGGTGACCCCGGCCATGACGCCGGTGCCGTCCTTGTTCCGCAGGCCCCGCTTGATGTCGGCCTTCTCGTAGATTTTGCCGTCGATGAAGTTGGTTTTGCTGTAGTCCTGGGTCAGGGCGTGGATGTATTCGGTGGTGCTGGAAGAGATGGGTTTTGTCATACCGGGTCAACGCCTTTACACTGGAATGGTAAGAATGAATAAAAGACAACTGGTTTTTTCATCGTTCTTAGTACCAGTATACCCTTTCGGAGCCGAAGAGTCAACTTAAAATGGCAGTTGCGGAAAATTTCTGTCTAAATCCAACTAAAATCTCTGTCTGAAAAGGGCTGCGTTAAGTGAAAATGAATCGTAAACCGAAAAAACTTGCAAAACATCCCACCCGGAGCCGCCGGGCCACGGTGCTGGCGGCGCTGGGACTCTTTGCGCTGCAATTTCTGCTGCCTCTGGCGCTGGTGCTGCCCTCCGCCCTGGCGAAGCAGAGCGCCGCAGCCCTGGACACCGCCCCCGCCGACAGTGGGGACACCTCAGCGGCGGCAGAGGCGGATACGGGGGAGAATGCGGCGGCTGAATCCACCCGCGTCCAGCAGGCGGACACCCTGGACGGCAGCGTCACCCTGACGGTGCTCATCGACGGGGAGACCGAGACCATGACACTGGCCGACTACCTCTGGGGGGTGGTGGCGGCGGAGATGCCCGCCGCCTTCCAGCAGGAGGCTCTCAACGCCCAGGCCATCGCCGCCCGGACCTACACCCTCTACCGGTTGGAAAACCCCAGCGCCAGCCACCCGGAGGCGGACATCTGCGGGGATTCCACCTGCTGTCAGGCGTGGATGTCCGTGGAGGAGCGCATGGCCCAGTGGGACAGCGACAAGGCGGACGGCTACGCGGAAAAAATCACCCAGGCGGTGAGCAGCACCGACGGGTTGGCCCTCTACTACGGTGGGGAGCCGATTTTGGCGGCGTTCCACGCCATCAGCGCGGGGAGTACCAAATCCGCTCTGGAGGTGTGGGGGCAGGACATCCCCTATCTCCAGGCGGTGGAAAGTCCCGAGGGGGAGGACGCCGCCCCCAACTACTACAGCACCGTCTCGGTGGACACGGCGGACTTCGCCGCCGCCTTCTCCGAAGCGTACCCGGAGGCCGACCTGACTGCGGAAGACTGCGCGGACTGGTTCGGGGAGGAGACCTACGACGCGGCGGGCCTCCCCGTCTCCATCGAAATCGGCGGGGTGGAAGTGGAGACCAGCCAGTTGCGCACCCTGTTCGACCTGCGCAGCGCCACCTTCACGGTGGAGTGCGACGGGGACACCATCACCTTTTACGTTACCGGCTACGGCCATGGGGTGGGCATGAGCCAGTACGGGGCCAACGCCCTGGCCAAGGAGGGCAAGACTGCGGAGGAGATCCTGGCGTGGTATTATGTCGGGGCAGAAGTGCAGGAAATGAGCTTTTAGCTTTTGGCTGTCGGCAGCAGGTTCCTGTCCTATGCAAGGCCGCAGGAGTGCGGTCAACGACTGCGTCAGGCAAAGCGAAGCCCAAACAGCAGGCACTATCCCGGCTAGTAGCTCGCTGTACATTGCACATGGTAAAGGTACATTCTTCTGAAAAAATTTCGCGGTTTCCTCTTTACAAATCGAAAATCCGTGCTATAATAGGCTGTGGTCTTACGGGGGCCTGTAGCTCAGCTGGGAG
>JAJQAS010000212.1 GCA_021203685.1 Clostridiales bacterium
GTTGTCCTCAAAAATTAGCTTGTTTCAGAAAATCCCTAAGTCCAACCCTCAAAGGTGGTATCCTTTTTTGCAGAATACAGGTCTTTCACATGCGTCCTTCCTTTGGAAAGCAGGTCAGCCGCCATCTTTTTATCCACCGTTTTACGCATTCCTGCCAGATAGCGGTTTTCCTTCCAGAGTGCAAAGCGGCATTCGCGGTCAGAGCAGTAAAAGTTCGACTTGCCCTCATAGACCGGCTTTCCGCAGACCGGACAGTCCCCGATCTTTTCCCTCGTATCAAACGATGCAATCTCTTCCTCTGAAATGGTGTCGCATCCATGTAAAACCATCTTGATCAGGTTGGTAATGCCCTGCAGAAAACGTGCGCTTTCCACTTCCCCCTTTTCTATGCCGAGCAGCTGGTTCTCCCATTCCGCCGTCATGCTGGCAGATTTCAGATAATCCGGGAGGATTTCTATGAGTTTCATTCCTGCTGTGGTGGGCGTGATCTGCCGTCCTTTGCGGACCGCATAGCCGGAGGACACCAGTTTTTCAATCATGCTTGCCCTTGTTGCCGGGGTTCCAAGCCCTTTCTTCTCTGTATCAGCATCAAATTCCTTGTTGCCCGCTGTCTCCATCGCGGAAAGAAGCGTATCCTCAGTGTACGGTTTTGGCGGAGAAGTGAAATGCTGTTCACTCTTTGCCGAAACCGACGGGATCACCATATCCTCATCAATACCGGAAGGAAGCACGTTTTTATCCTCACTACTCTTTCCAGCCTTTACCGCAACTGCAAATGCCTTTTCAATGGCCTTATAGCCTTCCACCACCATCCGGTTCCCTTTTGCCTGAAATTCATACCCGGCACATTTCAGGATGACGGAAGTTTCATCACTGACAGATTCCCCGGCTACTGCCTGTGCCAGTCTCTGCCCGATCAGACTGAAAATATTCCGCTGCTTTACCGTAAGCTCCGACAAGTCTTCCTTCAGCGCCGCCTTCGTCGGCAGGATCGCATGGTGGTCAGTTACCTTCGCGTTATTGATGACCCGCCCAATGTCTACAACCTCCATGCTGTTCTTCAAAAACGGAAGCACGTCCGGGAGACCGTCCAGCAATTCCTGTACCGTGTCAGCCATATCATCCGTGACAAACTGGCTGTCTGTTCTCGGATACGTGACGAGCTTGTCTTCATAGAGCTTCTGCAGCTCCTGCAGCGTTTCCTGGGCTGTATAACCGAAGATACGGTTTGCTTCCCTCTGCAAGGTTGTCAGATCATAAAGCTTCGGCGGCTGGCTCTTTTTCCGTTTCCGCTCCACCTTTGTCACACGCGCCACGGCTCCGTCACATTTCTTTGCAACCGCATCTGCTTCCGCCTTGTCCGCATAATTCTCTGACACTGCCGTGATGCCGTTCCCCTCAATCCGCACCTTGTAATAGGCGGTCTTTTCAAAACCGTCGATCTGTTTCTGGCGCTCCACCAACATTGACAGGGTAGGCGTCTGCACCCGGCCAACCGTCAGCCGCCGGTTATACTTTGTGGTAAATGCCCGTGTAGCGTTCATCCCCACGAGCCAGTCAGCCTTTGCCCTGCATACCGAAGCGTCGTACAGAGCCGCATACTCACTGCCGTCCCTTAATTCCCGGAAGCCCTCTTGAATGGCGGAATCCTCCATTGAGCTGATCCAGAGCCGCTTCACCGGAACATGGCTCCCGGAAAGCTCATACACGCGCATGAAAATCAGTTCACCCTCGCGCCCTGCATCACAGGCATTGACGACATAGGAAATATCCGTACGGTTCAGCAGGCTGCTTAACAGGTCAAACTGCTCTTTTTTCTCCTCTGCAACATCCAGCTTCCATTCCTGCGGGATAATCGGCAGGTCCTCATAATTCCATTTCTTATACTGGCTTCCGTAAGCGTCCGGCGGCGCATATTCTGCCAGATGCCCCAGGCACCAGCTGACGATGTAGCCGTTTCCCTCCATGTAGCCGTCTTCTCGTTTATAAGCTCCAAGCACCTTCGCCAGCGCCTGGGAAACACTCGGTTTCTCTGCAATGATTAAAATTGAATTCATCTTCTTACCTGTCCTTTCTTTGAAGGCAGGCAGGAGCATTACCGCCCCTGCCTGCCCGTTTTTTATGTGAGTTTCACAGCTGCTGCTTCGCGTTACTCCTCGTCTTCATCCTCATCGTCGTCCTTCTCTGTCGGAATGCCGTCGCCGTACTCCATGCCCTCGCTTTCAGCGTCGCCCTGTTCCTGCTTCGGCTTATACACCTTGAAATAGAAATAGGCTCCGCCGCCACCGGCAACCAGCACGATCAAAAGCAGCATCACGCCATTGGCTCCCACACCGCTGTTCTCGCTTTCCTCCGTCTCAGAAGATTCCGCTTCGGTATCGGTCTGTACGGTTGTCTCATCCAGCACCACAGACGCCTGTGCGGAAGAATCTGTTCCCGTTTCGCTCTCTGCCTGCTCTTCCTCAATGAAGTCCTGCAGGTCATACTCATCAATCAGCGAAAGCATGTACACATTTTCGGTTGAGCTGGACCGGTCAATAATCAGGAAATAGGTATTTCCGTTTGCCGTCGTGACCGTGATAAACTCTTTAGTTTCATCATCGGTAATGTCATCCAGAAGCTCGCCGTTGCCAGACACGGAAAATGCCGTATCCTCTCCGGTATCATCGGCAGGTGCTTCCGTCGCAGCTTCTGTTTCCTCCATTACAGGCTCCGTTTCTTCAATAACAGTCTCTTCTGTTTCCGTGGTTGCTTCCTCCACGACCACCACAACGTCCGACGTGGTTTCCTCCGCATTCACATCCCCTTCCACATAGGCATGTGCCGTGAGCGGGCTTGCCAGCATCAGCACACAGACCAGCAAAACCAGCGCATAAATCCACTTATTCCGTTTCCGTTCCATCGTTTTCATCGTTTCTGTCCTCTCTTTCTGGTGCTTCCTGCACCTCTGTTGTTTCCGGTTTCTCATCTTCCGTCCCCATGTCCGGGGCAGGGACGATTACCAGTGTTCCATTCTGGATACCCTCAAGAAATGCGAGCAGTTCGCGCCCGGTCATCTTTTTAGCGCGGATGCTCTTAACAATCTCAAGGTCTTCATCCACCTTCTGCTTGCTGCGGACTTCCTCCAGATGTTGCTGAAGCTCCGCAATCTTTTTCTCCGTGCTCTCAATATCATCGAGATAACGGGGAAGTTTCCTGTTTACCATAAATTTCAATACCTCCTTTTTGAAGTATCAGCTGTCGTTATGACCGTATCCTGCCAAAGCAGTATAGATGCTCCTGCCAGTAGCTTGTCTCAATCGACGTGTACTTGACCGGGTTCCCGCAGTGGATCATCATGCCGTCTCCGACATAAATGCCGACGTGCGATGCGCCGCTGGTGTTGTAGGTTCCCTGGAAGAAGACCAGATCACCCGGCTGCGCTTCACTTGCCGTGATAATATCGCAGATCCCCATCAGGCCATTCGCATCCAGCCTGCCAAATGACCAGCCGTTGCCGCAGTTGTTAAGGACATACGAGACAAAACCGGAACAGTCAAAACCGCTTGGTGAATAGCCGCCCCACACATACGGGGTGCCAAGGTATTTCTCGGCTTCCTGAATCATGTTTGCAAACTTTTCATCGGACAGTGCTTCGTCCGGTATCGTGTACGTCAGGCCGTCCGCCGTTGAAATCGTTGTGACATCAAACAGGTCGCTCCGGTTGCCGTAGGTGTAATTGTAGAGGTTATACCGTTCCACTTCTTCTGTTGACATCCGGCTGCGGAGGATGGTATCCAGGCTGCTGTTTGTCATTGTGACATTCAGACGGCTGATTACCTCCGTTGTCGTCACTTCCACTTCCTCGCTTCCGTTATCATCCGCTATGTAAGCTTCCCATGTCTGGTGGCCATGTGCGGATGCAAGCGAATGGCTGTCATAATACACATCAAAATCCACGCCGTAGGTGCTTAAGTTTCCGGTATCCTCCACGGTATATTCCACACCGTTCATGACAATCTTTGTCCCAATCGGGACGATGGGGTTGCTTGCGTCCACCGCAATCGTATGGTTGGCTATCGGATAAACGTCGCTCGCCGTCGGCCCGCCTGCCCACGATCCGCAGCAGATCGCGCAACTGCAATACCCGCTTGTGACCACCTGCCCCAGCGATTCTCCGACCCGGACAGTGCGTGTCTCCGTCACCGTTTCCGTCTCACTCTCCATCGTAATTGCATACTGGAGCTGAAAAATCTCCTCGACTTCCTCTGCTACCTGTTCATAGGTAAACTCGCCATACCGCGCCGTAAAGTAAGAAATCAGCAGGTAAGGATTATGCCCAATCTCATCAATCTGGTAATTGTACTCGTCATATCCGGTGTGCCGGCTCTCGATAGTGTTGATCTGCTCCTGCAGCGCCGCTTCCAGCGCTGTGTACGCATTCTCCACCGCGTAAATATCATCATCCGTGCTGGAATACGTTGTGGAAATCACCGTTGTGCTGCCGCCCTGCAAAAGAGCTGAACAGCTTGACAGGGACGCGGCGATCAGCATAAACAGCAGGGCAAAAATTCCTACTCCAACCAGCAGCGAATGGTTCTTTGCCGCTGTCTCTTTCAGGGCATTACGCGCCTTCTGCGATACCGTCTGCGTGGCCGCGTAAGTCTTCTCCGCCGTTTTCTTTCCCTGTGCGGACGCCGCATATGCTTCCTTGTACTGGCGTTTCTGCCAGAATTTCCGTACCTGGACTTTCTTTGCCTTCTCGGTCTGCGCCGCCTTTTCTGCCGCTTTCGCAGCTTCTGAATCCCCGGTGCCGAATTTTAACCGTCCGGAAGTGATTTCATCCTCTCCCGCCATCTCCGTCAAGCTCTGGCGGTTCCGTTTCTGGCTGACGTGGTGGCCTGCCACCCGAAGCGATTCCTCCGCAGCAAGCTCTGAGCTGTGCGCGGCTTCCACAGCCGTGTTATCCCCATCCGCTTCATAGAGCTTCCGATGGACGGTAGCAGACGATACCGCAGCCACGCCGGATACCGCATGTTTCCCCGGCCCCATGCCGGAACCTTTCACCATGCCGCCCTCTTCGTCGTCAAAGGATAACCGCGTCTTTTTCGCAGATTCTTTTTTTGTGCCGCTTGCCTGCTTTGCTGTTTTCTTTCGCTGCTCCCGGTTCAGCCGCTCCCGCTTTGTTTTCCCCTCGATCTCCTCACGGAAATCGGCAAGGTCTTCCGTTTCCACGGTAACCGTATCCCGCAGTCTGCTCTTTGTTCCCTTAGAATCCTCTTTGAGTTTTTCTCTCACGTAGGATTCCTCTTCCTTTAGCTCCTGCCTGTGGTATTCCTGCACCTGCCGTTTTTTTCGGCTGTTACGGGCAGCAGCATCCGGCTCAGCGTCATCCTCCAGATTTCCGGCTTCATACGCATCCGATCTGTTTTTACCGTCAGCACCAACCGAATCGGCACTTTCATCTTCCAGCTTTTCTGCCGACAGCCGTTTCTGCCGGACGCGCCGCCGCTTATTTTGGGAAGTGCTTTCTGCTGAATCTGAATCTGCAATCGAATCTCCGTCCTCCACGGAAAGAGCCGTCCTTCCAGGCGGCCCGTCACTCTCCGTTTCCAAACTGATGTCCAAATGCTCCAAAACCGGATCATCTGCTGTTTTCTGTCCCTCCGGTCTTGCGCGGATAGAGGAATCTTTTGACTGTTTTCCGGAAGCAATCTTTTCGCCGGTACGCAGGTTTTCTTCAATAAGCCCGTCCCTGCTCATTTTGCTCACGGTCTTATCTCTCGCCTTATATTCCTTTCCCGGCATTTTTTCTCACCACCTTTCGCCCTGCCAGCGCTTACTCCTCTTTCTTCGGGGAATGCACCTGCCATTTCTCCAGGACGTGATCCGCAGCCTCCATAATGGCGTTTCCATTCTGATAAGCCGTAAACGGGTCCATCCTGCCGGTAGACAGGAAGTAGAGAATGGTGTTGATACTGCCGGCCAGCGTGAAAAGATAAACCATGTCATTGACCATCCGCCGCTGAATACCCTCCGGGGAGTTGTCCTCATCCATTTCCTTCAGAATCGCCTCGATATACGCTCTGATTTCCTGCTCCTTTTCCTCGTCTATCATTTCTGCTTCTTCCATTGCTTTCTCGGATGCCTTCCCGTTTTCCTTAGCCGCCGTATAATCTGCGTCCGCACGGCTTTCGTCATCTTTCCGAGTCATCCGTTCCCAGCGCTGAATGTCCAGATCGGAATTCACGCCCTCCTTCGGAGCAACTCCCATCTCCACAGCCATCTCGCACGGATAATCCGGGCAGCGCCTGCACATTTCTTCCTGCGTCATTTTTTTCTTTTTGTCCTTCATAAAATCTGTTCCTCCTTAATTTTCACTGATCTGTTTTGCCATGACGACCATCCGCCCGTTTTTTTGCGAATACTCACAGGTGGAAAGCGTCAGCAGCTTGTTTCCATAGGTTACATCCACGCCGGTATCATACAAAGAACGCTCTGCCACCTCCGAGAGAAAAGCGTTAAAATCTTCCTCGTCTTCGGCTTCCGTAAAGGAATAGTAAGCAAAATCATTGGCTGTATAAACCGGTGTGCGAAACACCGCAAAAATCTGGTAGTATTCCGTCCCGTGCAGGGTATCGAATACGATTTCCGCATGTTCTTCATAAAAATCTTCATCCTTATAATCTGTCAGCGCCGCGAACATGGAGCCGTTCTTCATGTGGTGTCCATAGATAATCAGGTTGTCTGATTCCTCCGGATCACACAGCTCTGACACGAACAGAGAACCGGCGCTTGCATACGCCCCGTAAAAGTCCCGGTGAAGGTAATAATTTTCTTCCTCCGGGTGATACATCACCGGATAGTCAATCACTGTCCCTTCGATGGAAATCCATCCGATACAGTCCGGGTTGGTTTCATGCAGGGCCAGAAGCCCCGCACTCACAACCATCCTTTCTGCGTCAGCATCCGATTCCGTTGCTGCATCATCGTCATTCTCCGCGTCTCCATCCTCCTGATAGATTGCTTTCAATTCATCATACAGGTCGGCTTCCTGTTTCTGCTCTGCAAACATCCCCATCAGAAAATAAAGGCTGATGGAAAACAAAACGACGGAAAAGATAAAAATCACTCCCGCCGCCCATTTCTTATTCCTGCCCATCGTTCTTGGTTCCTCCTGCGTTCTGGTCCGCTTTTTCCGTTTCCTTCTGGGGTTTTTTCTCCCGTGACGCAGCTTCCTCTGCTTTTTCCGCTTCCTTCTGCAGCTTTTCCTCCCGCGCCGCAACTTCCTCCGGCACGGTGGTCATCAGGTCGTAGAGCCTTCCCTTCGGGAATTTATCCCGCACAGGGATAATCGTGCTTCCATAGAACAGAAGCCCTTCGCCGGGACCGCTGTTGGTCACATAGGAGAGCTGGTAAGGCGAGATATTCAGCTGCTTCGCCAGAATCTGCCGGTCTCCCGCCGCCTGGTTCAGCATCAGGATAAAGTCGCTGTTTTCAAAAATGTTCTCGATTTCCCTGCTTGCCAGCAAGTCCTTCACGTTCTGCGTTACGCCTGTCGGGATACCGCCCCATTTACGGAACCTCTTCCAGATTTCCACGCTGTACGCCGCCGTCTGTTCTTCTTTCAGAAGCAGATGAAATTCGTCGATGTAATAGCGCGTGGACTTGTTACTGTTCCGGTTGATGGTGACACGGTTCCAGACCTGATCCTGTACGATCAGCATCCCCAGCTTTTTCAGCTGTTTGCCAAGCTCCTTGATGTCGAAGCAGACAATCCGGCTGTCCAGTTTTACGTTGGTCTGGTGGTTGAACACCTTCAGGGAGCCGTTGACGTAAATCTCCAAAGCCGTTGCAATCTTCTTTGCCTCCGGCTCGTCCTGTGCTTCCAGACAGGTATGCAGCTCCCCAAGAATCGGCATATTTTCCGGCACCGGATTTTCAAAATACTTCTGGTACACAATCGGCAGGCATCGGTCAATGACCGACTTCTCCACTGGCCCAAGTCCGTTCCGGCTCCCCATAATCAGCTCACACAGGGACAAAATAAAATCGGACTTCACACCCAGCGGGTTGTCGTCGTCCGAGTAGTTCATGTTGATGTCCATTGGGTTGATGTAATCCTTGCTTGTCGCTGACAGGTGGATGACCTGCCCGCCCAGGGCATGGACAAGGGGATAATACTCACCCTCCGGGTCTCCGATGATAATATCGTCCTTCGTCACAAAGAACGCATTGGTGATTTCCCGCTTCGCTGCGAACGACTTTCCGGAACCGGGAGTTCCGAGAATCAGGCCGTTCGGGTTTTTCAGCTTCTTGCGGTCCACCATAATCATGTTGTTGGATAAGGCATTTAAGCCGTAATACAGGGATTCTCCCGGCATGAACAGCTCCTGTGTGGTAAACGGCACGAAAATCGCGGTTGAAGTTGTCGTCAGCGCCCGCTTGATCGGCACCTGGTTCACACCCAGCGGCAGGCTGCTCATCAGCCCTTCTTCCTGCATGTAATCAAGCCGTCTTAACGCACAGTTGTACTTCTGCGCGATGCCGGACATCTGAAATACCGCATCGTCAAGCTCCTGCTTTGTCTTTCCGGTATTCAAAAACAGCACGGTCACAAGGAACATCCGCTCATTCCGCGACTGCAAATCCTCCAGAAGCCGTTTTGCTTCGCCGCCGTAGGTGTTGAGGTCGGACGGAATTATATCCATGTCGTACCCGGAACGGACGGCTTTTTTCTGTTCCTCGATCTTCATCCGGTTGATGTCTGTCACCTTGCTTTTTACGAGCTTGATTGCTTTCAGCTGGTCAATCGACTGGATATGCAGGTTGATCATCAAATCCTTGTCCACATCCAGAAACTCCGCAAGCATCTTGTCCGTCAGCTCCGGTGCCAGAATCTGCAGGTAGGACGCTGCCCCATAGGTAGCTCCCATCATAAAATCTCGCCCGCTCTTAAACTGAAAGCTCTCCGGCGCAATGTAATCTTTGGTGCTAAGCCCCGTCCGCAACAGCTGGTCGAAGCTGAATTGAAACGGCAGGCGGCTCTCCGGGTTGAAGGTTTCATACATCACCTGCAGGCGCTCCACACCGTTAAGTGGATACGCCTGTACGCCCAGGACCTTGAAATTGTTCAAAATATCCGTCTCAATCCGTTCCAGACGCGGCTTCGCTTTTTTCAGGTTCTCCGCTTCAATAGCAAACGTGATGTACTTTGTCTTCACCAGGCCGTTATTGCCCTTCGCCAGCTGGTCTTTCAACATCTGAGCAAATTCCATGCGTTCCTCATCAAAGGAATCGTTCTGCGGCTCAATCTGAATCGCAGATTCAAACTCGCCCATGCCGCTCCGATGGTTGATAAAGGAAAACTGGAACCAGATCGTATAATCGAAGTAGTTCAGGAAATCGCACCAGTTCTCGAAGATTGCGTTTTTATCCTCGTTCTGTGCCAGCTGATAGTTGATGTCGTAGAACCGGATGGTTTTGGAATAAATCTGATCCTGCACCCGACAGATACCGTCCTTTCCCATCTCCTTGTAGGAAATGGAATCCTGCGCAGACAGGCGTTTTTCCTTTCTTTTCTTCTCCGTGTTCTTTACCGGCTTGCCAGACTTCGCCTTTCCCGGATTGATGCCTTTAGCAGCGATAGAAGCCGAAGACGGCTTTGCCTTTTTCACGGGCATCGCGGTTAAACGCGCTGCCTGCTTCGCCACTTTCTTCGCAGCCTTGCGCTTCGCTTTTTCCTGCTTTCTGCGAAGCTTTTCCGCTTTCTTATACTCTTTTTTCATCCTGCGTCTTTCACGTCTGGAAGGTTTGCGGTAGCCATTCTCACTGTCTTTTCTTTTTGACACGCTTACCTCCTCCTTTCGCATTTTTTACCGGTTGGATTTTCCCCGGCTGTTTTCTTCCTGCCGCAGCACTCTTTGCCACAGCAGAAACATCCATTTCATAAAGATTCTTCGTCTCATATCTGCGGACCGACGGGCGAAGGAAGCGGACGCTGATGAAGTTCATCAAAATCTGCTCAAAGTGCAGCCCGTCTTTTTCATACATGGCGAACAAAAATTCAGGCAGCATCAAAAGCACCATGCCCGTCGCCGCCCAGCTCGTACCGATATAATTCCTCGTCAGGAAATAAAACGGCAGGCCAATGGCGGCTCCGGCAGCGATACAGATGATCTGCCGCAGGGTCAGGTTGAATGCCACCTTGTTCTTGACCGCCGTAAGGTCTTTTGGGACACTGACATAAGCCATTTGTCATCTCTCCTTTCTGTCAATGTGCGTTAAAGATTGATTTGCTAAGTGAGCCTGTCTTCATTAACGTGAAGCACAGAATCACTGTATAGGCCGCTATGCCGAACAACGCCGAGTGCAGGTTATCCGACACAGACATCGTGGATACCAGCACGGCATAAATACCGACACAGACCATCATCAGGAATGCCTGGAACGCTAACGCGAACAGCCCCCTGAAATAATTCGTTCCCATCTGGCCCCATTCCCGGTTGGACATGGTGGCGAAGGGAATCGGTGCAATCGAAGTGTATAAATAAATCTCGATCATACGTCCGTACAAAATCACCGTGATTAAGACGGACATGATCTTCATGCAAAAGCTTACGATCAGGGTTTCAAGGACAAGGATTAGCAGTTCCCCCAGCCCCATCGTCGCCATCGTTGCGTCCATCTGCGTAATCGTCTCGCTGATGTCTATTGCCGTGTCGGTACTGATCACGCCGGCGGCGCTGTTGACCACGCTCTGGCCGAGGTCAAAGACCGCCATTGTAATCGTCCACGTATTGCTGACCAGATACACAGCCACCCACATCTTGATGAAATACTTGAAGAACATCCAGGTATCCACGTCATGCAGGTTGTTTCGCTCTGTCAGCATGGTAATCAGCTCGTAGCAGAGGACAAATGTGATGATAATTCCGGCGATTGGGACAATCACCGAATTGGACAGGTTATGAACCAGACTGTAAATACTGCTGTTCCAGCCCTGTGGTGTCTGTCCAACCTGGGTGGCGATCTCACCTGTCTTTTCATTAACATCCGTGAACATCGTCTCCAGGTTGGAATCCACCATCCCCGTCAGAAGCTCCCGCATCCAGTTTTCGATTGCTGAAAATAAGTTATCGAACATAATGGATGCACCCCTTTCTTACAGGTGCTCAGCTAAACAGGTTAGCGAGCAATGGAATCAGCTGCATACCTATCAGGATTACACCACCGCCGCTCATCAGCTGCTTAATTCCCTGACTTTTGGCACCCGGATTGTCGTTGCCATAACCTTCCATCAGGTTGATGACGCCCCATACGCCGAGGCCAGCCCCGATTGCGATAACCAGTGTCTGCAAAATACTAATTGCGCTTGTGAAAAATTCCATATCATTTACCGTATCTAACCTTTGGGACGGACAAGCCACAGAGCCTGTCCTGCACAGATAAAAAAACCGCCGTAATTCCCATGAATACGACGGTCAGCCCAATGTCCTGTTCAGTTAGTTTTTCCTTTCATTTTTTTATTTGCCTGTGCAGCGGGCTTTTTCCCCTATCCGGCAGGCTCCGCACGGATGGGTGGGAGCATCCGTCTCCAAGACTTTTCTACAGCACCCACGGTAGTTTCCTCCTCCCATTCAGCTGCGTCCGCGAAGTTGCACTTGCGAACCTGCTTTTTCTTACTCTTCCGCATCCTCCACATCCTCCGCACCAAATTCCCACATCTCAAACTCATCATTGACGGACATCTGAAGCTCATGTTTCAGATATTTCTCCACGTCAAAGGTGTTCTTTTCGTCATAATCCGACAGCTCCTTATAGCGTTTATGCTTTGTAATGTCGTACTTATCGGATAAGAACGGACGCACACCGCGCAGCTGCAGGATACACTTGTTGCCGTCCATCACCGCCAGCTCGTCGCGGCTCATCAGCTCATGCCCGGTCTTCTGGTAATTCAGGCCATAGGACCGGCTCTGACCGCGCGTGTCGGATGTGTTGTAAAGATCAATCGTTTCCTTTCCCAGCGTCTCCGAAATCTCTTTTAAGGTGCTGCTCTCCTTGCCACCGAGGAACAGCATCGTGTCACAGTTGCCGGTAATGGTTTCTGCGGCATCCTTATAGAGCGTTTTCAGCTGGCTCTGGGACTGCAAAATAATAGAAGCCGATATTTCACGGCTTCGGATTGTGGCAATCAGCTTATCAAATTTGGGGATCTGGCCAATGTTCGCAAACTCGTCAAGGAGAAGACGCACATGATATGGAAGCCGTCCGCCATATACATCATCGGCACGGTCACACAGCAGGTTGAACAGCTGTGTGTACATAATCGCCGCGATAAAGTTAAACGTGTCGTCCGTATCGGAAATGATAACGAACAGCGCTGTCTTCCGGTCACCAACCAGGTCAAGCTCCATTTCATCGTAGCTTGTCAGCTCCCGAAGCTCCGCAATGTCGAACGGTGCCAGCCTTGCGCCGCAGGAAATCAGGATGGATTTCGCCGTCTTACCTGCGGCCAGTTTGTACTTTTTATACTGCCGTACTGCGAAGTGTTCCGGCTTCTGCTCTTCCAGTTCCTCAAACAGCTCATCCACCGGATTTTTAAACTCTTCATCGTCCTCACGTGCTTCGCTGGCATTGATAAACTCCAGCAGCGTAGAGAAGTTCTGCTCTTCCTCCGGTGCTTCGTACCAGATATAACCGATCAGCGCACAGTACAGCAGGCGCTCGGCTTTCACCCAAAAGTCCTCGGAGGATTTTTCTCCCTCGCCCTTCGTATTGGCGATGATGGTATTCACCAGCTTCAAAATATCCTTCTCTGAACGGATATACATAAACGGGTTATAGTGCATCGACTTCTTGAAATTGATGGTATTCAGCACCTTAATGGCATAACCACCATTCACAAGCATCCTGCCGCATTCGATGATGATTGTCCCTTTCGGGTCCGTGATAACGAAGGATACCTTCTCCGGCATCTGCATCAGGTTCGGTTTCAGATAAAACCGTGTCTTACCGCTGCCACTGCCGCCGATCACGATAACGTTTTTATTCCTCGCATATTTCGGGAGCCGTGGCCGGCTGCTCATCGTCAGCCGTTCCGTCATAGTCAGAATGATGTTGTTCTCGAATACCGGATCAATGAACGGTGCGATGTCCTTTGCCGTTCCCCATCGGGCGGAGCCGTATTCCTCGCCCTGCCGGTATTTCTTCGCGTTCTTGCCTTTGTAGTAGACAACCGCTTTCAAGATCACCACACCCGCCAGCCCGATGCCAAGGTCAAAGAGCTGCAGGCTTGGCAACGGATTGGAAAAAGCAAGATTGAAATTTAAGAACAGCACCATGAGCCGTTCCACCGCAGAGCTGCCAACACAGTGCCGGTACAGCCAAGCCTCTTTCTCGATGATGTAAAAGAGGATGAAATAGGGGATGTTCCTTGTAAATCTTTTGGATAAAGGAACCTCTTGGAGCTTTTGCTGTACCACGCCTTTTATCTTCGCCCTGTATTTTTCCAGAACCGTTTTTCCGCTTTTCCCGGATTTACTTTTCTGCTTCGGGGAACCACGGCTCTGGTTTACAACTGCCTGCTTTTTCGGGGTTTCCGCTTTTCCTTTACGGGAACCTGATTTCTTCTCTGATATGTTCCCCTGCTTTTTTCTTACATCCCGGCTCATAGCGACTGCCCTCGGTCTTTCTCGTGCGTCTTTTCCCTCTCGCGGTGATTCGCCGCACGGTCTTTCGCCAGGGAGAGTTTTTTGCGGATGGATTTCCGCTGGGACTTTTTCATCGAAACCCCGGTGTATTCCTTAAATGCCGCCGTCATCACATCCACATCTTTTGCCCTAAAGAACACCAGATAGCGGGGCGGTTCTGTGGACTTGTCTTTTTTCAGGCTGTAGTCAATGACGTATTACCGTGCCACCCGCTCAAAGGATTTGATATTCTTATCCGTAATCTCGATATTGGAAAGCTGGCTCCCGTTCTCCATCATCTTTTTTAAGCTCTGCTTTCCACGGGGACTGGATTTGGATTCCTGTTTTTCCTTTTCTTCTGCCTTTTTTTCTGCCTGCTTCTCCTGCTTTTTCTGGCTTTTGCGCTTTTCCTGCTCAGATAAGAGTTTTTTCAGCGCCGCTTTCAAAATGTTCCCGGTGATCTTGCCGCCCTTGATACAGAGCGAAATCGTTTTTTCATTCACTTCCTCCTGCATTTTCCTCACCTTCCTTCTCCAGCATCGGAAGTATCCCTTCCTCTTTCAGTTTCCCGTAGAGGAACAGCCGTCCTTTCTGCGTCCATTCCGTCTGCATTTTTGTCTCCATCATCCCATTCTCTCTGGGAATCACGATGGTTCGGCTATGGGTATAACCCTTGTCCTGGTATCTGGCGTAGAGCACCCACTGCCGTCCGACCCGGTACTGAATGCCCATGCTGTACAACTTCCGGTTCAGCGCCACCGCGCTCATGCCGTAATCCTTTGCAATCTGCGTGGTCAGCACCAGTGTCGGAGACTGGAGGACGTAATCCACATACCGCGCCTTCGGCTGCAGGCGGCGGATCTGCTGTTCCCGGTCTTCCAGACACAGGCTCAGTTCATTATTTTTCTGCTTGAGCTGTTCCACCGTTTTATTTGCCATCTGCAAGGCTCGCGCCATCACCATCTCCGGTGTGTTCCAGGCTTCCTCGACCTGAATAAAATACTGCCGAAACTTCCGTCCGAGTTCCGAGCGCTGAATCATACAAAGCTCCTTCGCCATCGAAATGGTAAGCGCGTGATCAATCCTCTGTTTCCCCGGAAGACCGTCAGACCTATGGCTCAAAAATGAGCTATAGTCTTTTCCTTCGACAAATCCGTATTCACACATCCGTGGAAACCAATCCTTGTAAGAAGTTTTAATTTCCAGCGCACTGTGCAGCTCCCGCCCCATCACATACGGCTGCTCTCCCTCATAGTTAATCTGTATCAGTTCCTCCATCCAGTTTTCACCTCCTGTCTACCCGCCAGCACCATACATGTCATGGTTGACGAGCGTACTGTAATAATTGCTGATCGTCAGCGGCGCATTGTATAGTGCCGCAAGCAGGTATTGTTTGATATTCCGTACCTTCGTCGTGTTTTCGTGCATACACTGCATGACATACCGGATATGCTCCGCATCCAGTTTCATAAACCGGCTCTTTACAATCTGCGCCGGCTTGTCCTCCCCGCAAATGCGGATTGTCTTCCGTCTGGAGCATACCGTCTCAACCAGCAGCTCTAAAATCTCATTCAGCGTATCCTGTTCATAGGGATAATCCAGAAGCAGAGAATCAAACTCCAGCTGCTTCAAAAAATAATTTCGATATGCGTTGTATTCCTCCATCCCATCCATCGGATTCTCTTCCTCCGGGCGGTAAGCCCTGCCGGATAGATTAGATTCAGTCTCACTAAACTCAGTATTATTCTTATCAGTATTATTAGCGTGTCGTTTTGACATGTCTTGAAGTGTCATTTCGACATCTCCAGAAGTGTCGTTTTGACATGTCTGGACATGTCGTTTCGACATCTCTGGAAGGACACATTTGCGGACAAAGATTTTATCCGGTTTTCCAAGGCCCTGCCGCTTCCGGCTGATCAGGCCGATGCCTTTCTGGTCATCCAGCTCTGTGAGCAGCTGCCCGGCTTTTTTATTCCCACAGGCCAGTGCCTCCATGATGCTTTCCACCGTGTAGTAGATAAACACCCTGCCGTCCTCGTCAATCCAGCCGTTCCGTATGGAAAGCTGCATCCGGTCAAGCAAAAGCCCGTACAGGATTTTCGCATCGGTGGAAAGACGCTTAAAAACCGGTTCCGTAAACAGAACCTTCGGCACCCGATAAAACTGGTACAGGTCTGCCTCCTGCCCATAGTGGTACGGGAATACAGGAACCTCATCCCTATCCATTCTCACCCCGCCCATCTTCACCATCCTGTGAAAACGGATAGTCTTCCATCCAGTCGTCTGCCTGTGAGCCGACGCGGATACAGCAGTAAAGGCAGAATGCCACCGCCAACAGCAAAACTCCGATCAATACCTTTCCCATCTCTACCTCACTTTCCATGCCGCAGCCGTAAAACGCAGCCGGCATTCCATGTTTTCCAAACTGTGTGTTCCATCAAGCAGGGCGTGGCTGGTTTTTCGACAAACTTCCTGCCACGCACCCACGAATAAAAAAAGGGCGTCTGCAAACCTTTCGATTCACAAACGCCCTCTTTTCTGACAGAAGGATTCTTATGCTCTTACTTCAAGCAGATTCTCCTGCCGGTTTTACTGCTCTTTTCTTTTGCGGCGAACCAGAACCGTCCCGGCGCCGATGATGCCGCAGAAGCTCACCACGGCAAGCACGATCCAGAGCGCCAGGTTGCTGTCGTCTCCGGTCTTCGGGGTTTCCACGGTTGTCGTGGTATCCGCCTCATCCACCATCGTCACATGCTGTACTTCTCCGGTGTCAAGAACCTCAAACTCCACATCCTCAGCCACCAGATAGCCGTCCGGCGCGGATTCCTCATGGAGTGTGTACTTTCCAACCGGCAGCATCTCAATGTAGTGTGCCTCATCCGTAGATGTCCAGCTCTCCACCACGTTGCCGTCTTCGTCCAAGATGGTCAGCTTCGCACCCGGCAGCTCGTTTCCGGCAATATCCTGTTTCGAGATTTCCACCTTAGTCACGTCATCTTCCATCACGATATGCTGCACTTCTGCAGTATCCGAAACGGTAAACTCAATGCTCTCGGCGGTCACATAACCGTCTGCCGGTTTTGTCTCCGTCAGTGTGTAAGTCTTTCCAACCACAAGGCCGGTAATCACATGCGGTTCCGTAGTAGAAGTCCATTCATCGACCACGTTGCCGTCCTCGTCCGTTACCACAAGCTCTGCCCCAGGCAGCTCCTCGCCAGTCGTCAGGTCGGTCTTTGTGATCTCCACGGTAGTCACATCGTCCTGCATCTCCACTTTCTGGATTTCCGCAGTGTTCTCAATGGTAAACTCAATGCTTTCCGCCGTTGCGTAACCGTCCGCCGGCTTCGTCTCAATGAGCGTATAAGTCTTGCCGACCACAAGCTCCTTGATGACATGTGCTTCGGTTGTGGAAGTCCACTCGTCAATGACATTCCCGTTTTCATCCACAACTTTCAGCTCTGCACCCGGCAGCTCCTCGCCGGTGGTCAGGTCCGTCTTCGTGATCTCCACGGTGGTCGCTTCGTTCTCAAAGGCAAACTCAAAGGTCTGCGCTTCCACATCGTCGCCCTGATAGGTCACGGTAAATTCCTTCGTCTCTCCCGTTGTCACAAACCCATCCGGCGCATACAGCTCCTTAACGTAATAGGTCGCATCAATCGGAAGGTCCGCGATGAACGTAATCTCACCGTTTTCATCCGTCACCTTCAGTTCAATGATTTCATTCGCGCCGATCAGCACTTCACCGGACGCAGACACAATATCCTCCGCCGCATACAACCCGAAGATTGCGCCTTCCAGCACACGGTCTGTATCCTTCTCCGTCTTTACAACGCTGACGGATACGGTCTGGCGGTTATTCTGCCAGTCCTCGTCATAGACAACCACAGGCGTATCCTGATCCTGATAACTCAAATCCACGTAGCGGATTTCATCATCCAGGACATAGCCGTAGGCAGTCCCGACTTCCTTCACATAGTATTTTCCGACAGGCAGTCCCTCAAGCTTTGCCACGCCAAATTCATCCGTCGTGATCGTCGCCACAAGCTCGTCCGCCTTGTAGTAATCCTCGCTCACGCCGTCTGCCGCTTTGATGTCCTCCGCTGCGTAAACCTCGAAGGTCACGTCCGTCAGGTTGCCGGTAATATAGTTAAAAATGTGTTCCACAATGCCCTTGATCTTATTCACAAGGGTCACGCTGTCCAGGAATTCACCCTTCTTATTGACAATCAGTGTCGCTGTCGGCACATCGTCCTGCATTTCTACCTTCTGCACCTCTGCAGTGTCCGAAATGGTAAAGGTCACTTCCGTTGTCTTCAAATATCCGTAAGGTGCCGTCTCCTCATAGAGCGTGTAGGTTTCCCCAACCACCAGGTACTGAATCACATGGGCTTCCCCAGCGACAGATACCCAGCTGTCAATGATGTTGCCTTCGCTGTCCGTCACGTACAGGTATGCACCGTCCAGCTCCACGCCGGTTGTCAGGTCAGACTTCGTGATTTCCACTGTCGTCGGCTCATTCTTCTTCACCGATTTCAGGGTAACCGTCTTAATATCCTGCCCCTGATAGGAGGCGTCAAAGGTCAGCACTTCATCCGAAGATACAAACCCTGCCGGAGCGGAAAGCTCCTTCACATAATACTGTCCGAGAGGCAGATCAAGTGTGCAGGCTGCAAGGCCGTCCTCGCCGCTGGTCATCTCCTCAAGGAGCGTGTCCGCTGCAACGAGCACTTCGCCGTCAACCACAATGTCCTCGGCATTATAAATACCGAACACAGCGCCCTCAACCACGCTTCCGGTCTGTGCGTCCTGCTTCTCCACCGTGATGGCCACCTTCTGGCGCTCATTGGTGAAGGTCAGCGTTTCCTTTACCACAGCGGTATCCTGTCCCGCATAGGTAAATTCCACTTCCTGCGATTCTGTATTCAGGACAAAACCGGTGGGAGCCGTCACTTCCTTCACTTCGTATCTGCCAAGTGGCAGGTCGGAAACGACTGCTTTTCCGTTTTCATCCGTAGTTACCGTCACCACAAGGGTTCCGGCTGCATATTCCAGAATCCGGTTGCCGTCGGTATCCGTCTGATGATCAGCTGTGTAAATATCCTCTGCGGCATAGACTTCAAACACCGCACCTTCCAGGCTGCTTTCCTCGTAGATAAAATCCCCATCATAGTCTTTCAAAGTTTCGCCGGATTTTACGATTGTAAGCTCGCCCTTTACCGGATGATTCTCATAGTCCACTTCGATGATCGCATCTCCGCTGACCGAATCCATCAGGTAGGCCGTGTTGGAATCCACGCTGACTTCCACATAAGAGGTATTCAGCGTATAGCCGTCCGGTGCCGTCACTTCCTCAATCCGGTAATTACCCGGCGAAAGCGCCGTCGGCAGGATCAGATAACC
Organism: Clostridiales bacterium; assembly: GCA_021203685.1. Classification (GTDB taxonomy): domain Bacteria; phylum Bacillota; class Clostridia; order Oscillospirales; family Oscillospiraceae; genus Onthomonas. The sequence continues at coordinate 19,071 of JAJQAS010000212.1, forward strand.
GTCCTCATCCGTAAAGTAGGATGTATGAACGGTTGTTGTCGGGTAAGTCGTTACCTGCTCCACATATTCCTCATTATCCAGGTCATAGACCTTAAACTCGGTATTTGCAAGCAGCACCGTCTTCCCGGTTTCATCGTCTTTCTTGACGATCTTCAGTTTTGCTTCAAATTCATCATCCAGAAGGACACGCCACACCTGCGGTTCTGTCGGTTTATGCTCCGTGATGGTCACGATAAAATCATCTACCGGCGTATAATTATGCGGTGTGGTTGTCTCACGGACGATATAAGTGCCATAAGGCAGTGCAATCGAGCAGGCATAACCCTTTTCATCGGTAAACATCTCTGTGCCGCCATCCTCGGTAATGACCACCGGCTCCGCAGAATCAAAATTATACGTGCCGTCCGCATTCACAGTCAAGCTGCTGACAAGATAAGCAGAGAAGCCGACACCGGACAACAGATCCGCATCGGTTTTGCCATTGTTCGCCGCCTTAATAATTTCAAACGGCTGCTTGATCACCTGCTCCGCAGAAGTCACGGTGCGCTCCACGGTTGCCACAAGGTCGCCCTCATAGCTGCAGACCAGATCATATTCATTCTCGTCAATGTTGTATCCGGTCGGCGGCGTAATCTCTTTCACGTAGTAGTTTCCAAGGTACAGGTCGCCAATTTCGGCATTGCCGTCCTCATCGGTTGTCAGGGTTGCAACCAGATCACCAGCGCTGTAAAGAACGCCGGTTGTCCCATCCGGGTGTACGATGTCCTCACGGGCATACAGCCCATAAACCGCGCCTTCCAATGTTGCATCGCCCTGCGGCACCTGCTCGCCAGTCTCCGCGTCCACCTTATAAAGCGTGATATGTGCCTTGACAAGTTCATCTGTAAACGTGTGGGAGAATTCCACCGTTGCTTCGCTGTCATCCGTATAAGTAAAGTCAAATGCATACACCTCATCTGACAGCTGATAGCCGTCCGGTGCCGTCACTTCCTTTACTTCATAGGAAAATCCGACAGGAAGGTCAGCCGTAAAGGTGGCTGTCCCATCAGACGCGGTTGTCACAGTCTCGATCAGGGTTCCCTTTTCTACAACGACTGTTCCATCGGCTGTCTTAATGTCACTTGCAGCATACAGCCCGAAGACACCACCGGAGAGTGGGTTCTTTGTATCCGCATCCTGTTTTACCACGGAAACTTCCGCCTTCTGGCGGTCATTTGTGAAGATCACGGATGAGAAAACCACTTCCACGCTTTGTCCCGCGTAGGCAAGCGTCACCGTCTTTTCCTCGCCGGAATTATAATAATTTTCCGGAGCCTGGGATTCTTTCACGATGTAAGTGCCAAGCACCAGATTTTTCAGTGTCACGGTGCCAACGGTACCAGTGGTAAGCCCTTCGGCTACAAGATCACCCTTGTCGTATACTTTCGTGCCATAGGCATTATAAATGTCTTCCCCGGCATACACATCATAAACAGCACCAGGCAGCAGACTTTCCTCATAAGTGAAAGTAACTCCATCGGAGCTTACATTCGCCCCGGTTAAGGTTTCTCCCATCTTAAAAATCGTCAGCGCGCCAAACTGTTCTTCATCCGGCACCGTCACCGTTGTTGTTGTGTTATCCACCAGTGTTACGTTATAAGCTGTTGTGTTAATCCGATAACCGGTAGGAGCCGTAATCTCCTTGATATAAACGGTATCCTGTGTCTTTACAATTTCAACCTCAGATTCTCCGTTTTCATCCGTTGCCGGCATTTCCGTAATCAGGTCCGTGCAGTCCGCGTCCGAATAAATTCCGAACACCGCGCCGGAGAGCTTCGCGTTTCCATTGGCGGAATCCACCTTGACCACCTTCACGGTAGCCATCTGCACCCATGTCACGGAAAGGGTAACGTACTTCTCGTTCGTCACGCCCTCGCCAAACACAAAGGCCAGGTCCTGTGTGGAACCGCCAGTCGAAATCTTATAAGCGGAATAATCCTTGGTAATGCTGCCCTTCATCTTGGAAGACCAGGAACCGCTCACATCCGAAGTCTGTGTCAGCGGAGCCGTCAGGTAGAAGGTTGTCCCACCACTGATCGTCACGCTCGCCCCTGCAGAGCTTACCTCGCCAGTCGTCACGTTATGCAGCTTCACACCGCTTGGAAGATCAAGCGTGATCGTCTGCAGCTCATCTGCGTTAAATGTAATTTCTTCTGTCCTCTGGCTGGAACCACTCACATAAGCAGTTACTGTGTCATTGGAGAAAGACATTGCCACATCCGGGATGTCCGGCTGGGATACACAGTAGTTATAAAGCTCCATTGCTAATGCCTGTCCGGTTTCATTTGTCCCGGAGAACGCATCATCACTTCCGTTTGCGTAAGACGCCGCCAGATGGGTAATGATAAACCGCTTTCCAGTGGAAAAATCCGGGTAATAGGTAGCAAAAAAGCCCTCATCGCCGGATGCCTTTGTCCCATAATAGCAGACCTTCGCAAGCGTCTTGCTGTCGCTCAGCTTCGTGATGGTATAGGTTCCGTCGTCCGGGCCTGCCTTGGAAGGCTGCACACAATAGGCTGTCGCCGTAATGTCCCCATAGGAAACATAGTGGGGTGCGGTCATATAAGAGCCAAGACCGTAGTCGGCATAATAATACCAGTCGCCTCTTGTGATGGTTACTGTCTCTGTGGAAGTTGATGCGGTTGCCGCCAAGGAAGCTGCCATGCTGACAGAATAAGCGATTGTCTCACCGACTTCCATTTCCGCCAGGTCAATTCCTTCCTCCACCGCTTCTTCCAGAACAACCGACAGGGACAGGCCGGTTTCTTCATCCACCGTTTCCTGCTCTTCGCTCTGCTCGATAGCAGCGTCGAATTCCTCGTCGGTCAGCTCTGTTGCGCCTTCTGTGGAAAGGGCAGCTTCAGTCTCGGTTTCGGTTTCGGCTTCCGTCTCTACAGAAGCCGATAGGTCTGACTCCCCGTCATCCTCGGATTCCTCCTCGCCGGATTCATCGCCGCCGCTGTCGCCATCCTGCGTTCCGGTGGTCTGCGCTTCCGTCTCCGCTTCCTTTACCGTAATGGTTCTGGATACCTGATAGGAAGGGTTCCCGCTGACCGGTTCCACATAGTACACCGCTTTGTACGTATCTGCCTTTCCGGAAGAATACGCCTCACCGCTGTCGTTCTTCGCCTCATGGAGCGTGATTTTGACTTTCCCTTCCTTGTACTCGATTCCCTCAAAGTCCTCGGACAGGTCAAACGCACTTTCGTACTCCACTTCGATGTCGCTGGCGGTCACGATTTCGTCCTCTGCCAGCTGATCCTTGACTGCATCCAGCTCCGGGTATTCCGCCACATACGCGGTTCCCGTTGCATCCTCTGCCGCATACGCTGTCAGCGGTGACGCTACTGCAGACACCACGCTGAGCAGGGAGAGTGCCAGGGAGACTGTCTGTCTCCAAATTCTTTTCTTACTCATAAAAAACCTCGCTTTCGTTTTTCTGTGAAGTGCCCCCTGTCAAGTAGACAGTGAAAAAACGAAAGAAGATTTGCTTGAG
>JAJQAS010000227.1 GCA_021203685.1 Clostridiales bacterium
ATCTGTTCCCCCGGTCACACCCCCACCCAGGCCCTGTTTTTCGAGGTCAGCGCCGGGGCATCGGAACCGCCCGCCTTCCAGCCGCCGGGGTTCTTCCAGGAGGTGGTGGCCGCCGACCGGGGCACCCAGCGCAACCGTGCGGGGCAGTTCATCGACCTGTGCAGTCTGGTTCTGACCCTGCTGGCCTCGGTGGACGAAGAGGTCTCCCCCGCCGAGGCGGACTATATCACCGACTGCCTTGCCACCCTGACCGCTCTGGCGGGGAAGCCCGGAGCGGCGGTCAAGCCGGTCTCCCCCACCCCCAAAAAGGAACAGGAGCAGCCCGGCGCAGCCGCTGCTCAAACGCAGGCGGAAACCGCCGCCGCGCCGGAGGCAGCTCAGGAGGAGCCGCTGCCCACCACCGAGGAGCTGTTGGCCCAGCTGGACGCCCTCTGTGGGCTGGACAAAGTGAAAAAGGACGTGCGCAGCCTCATCAACCTCATCAAAATTCGCACCCTGCGGAAGGAGCACGACCTGCCTGTGCCACCCATGAGCCTGCACCTGGTCTTTATGGGCAACCCCGGCACCGGCAAAACCACCGTGGCCCGGCTGCTGGCGGGCCTGTACCGGGCCATCGGCGTGCTGTCCAAGGGCCAGCTGGTGGAGGTGGACCGCTCCGGCCTGGTGGCGGGCTACGTGGGCCAGACGGCCATCCAGACCCAGAAGGTCATTCAGTCCGCTTTGGGCGGCGTGCTGTTCATCGACGAAGCTTACTCCCTGGCGGGCCAGGGGGCCAACGACTTCGGCTATGAGGCCATCGACACCATCCTCAAGGCCATGGAGGACCACCGGGACGAGCTGGTGGTCATCGTGGCGGGGTACGAGGGTCCCATGGCCCGGTTCCTCCAGTCCAACCCCGGGTTGGAGTCCCGGTTCAACAAATATTTTTACTTTGAGGACTACACCGGCCCCCAGTTGACGGAGATCTTCCTGGGGATGTGCGAGAAAAACGGCTACAAGCCCGACCAGGAGCTGTCCGACTTCCTGCCCGGCTACTTCGACCAGATGTACGCGGAGCGGGACGACAACTTCGGCAACGGCCGGGACGTGCGCAACCTCTTCGAGAAGCTCATCTCCGCCCAGTCGGACCGGGTGGCCCAGCTGGAGGAGGTCACAGTGGACGACCTGATGCGGGTCACCCTGGCCGACTTCCGGGCGGCGGAGCCGGGGGAAGAGGAATCCTGACCGCATGATAAGCTGTTCGCCAGGCGCCAGCATGACGAAAACAAACAGCGAAAAGGAAGCCGGGAGCAGACCCAGCCCGTTTGTAAAGCGAAACATAGCACATACTGCCAGGAATCCCAAAGCGAAGAGCATCCCGAAAAACGCTGAACCGCCTCTTTTTTGCGGACATCAATCGTGTGCAAACGGGAAAACGCTCTTGACACAGCCGGACGGGGGGTATAATATTAGTTGTACCACGCAGAATGGTACAAATCAAAAGCAGGAGGTACAATATGAATCTGACAAAGAAGAAATGGCTCCTCCCGGTGGGCGCAGTCCTTGTGATTTGCCTGCTCGCCATTGCAGTTGTAACGACCATGACCGGGACGGGGAGCGAAAAGAGCGAGTTTCTCTCCACCTTCCAGCTTGATACCGCAACGAAAAACGTCCAGCTTGAGGAAGTTTACAACGATCGCGGTTGGTTTGGCGACGGCACCGCCCTGTACCAGGTGACGCTGGGCGAGGACGGGGACGCGCTGACCGCAGAGTGGGACGACCTCCCCCTGTCCCAGGACGCGGAGACCCTGTTGGAGTGGGAGAGTGATTCCATTTCCCTGCCGGACATCACGGAGGGGAAGTGGATGCTGGTCGATCGGGGTGAGGACAGCGAGTCCAGCACCAACGTCTCTCTGTGCGTGTTCGACGAGGGAACGGGTACCGCCTGGTATGTCACCATCGACACCTGAAAAAGTCACAGGATAACCGATAAATAAATCACAAATTCGCCTGTGAAACCGCCTCCTGCCGTGGTAAGATAATGAAAACGTTCCTTCTACCACGAACAGAAAGAGGCGCGATCAATGGTAAATTATATCGATTTTTCCTCCAAACACGACCGCTGGATCGAAAACCCCGACGGCTCCCTGTCCCGCATGGACGAGCCGTATTATGAGGTGGAAAAGGTCCGGGAAAACACCTGGAAGATTTTCAGCTCAGGGGATTTCTCCTACCTGGTGGCGGGGGACGCGAAGGCCATCGCCATCGACACCGGGTACGGCGCGGGCAACATCCGGGCCTTTATGCAGACCCTGACCGACCGGCCCCTGAGCGAGGTCATCAACACCCACGACCACTTTGACCACACCGCCAACAACGGCTATTTCGACCGGGCCTATATGGGCGAAAAGAGCATCCCCCTGGCCACCACCCCCTTCCCCAGCTTTGCGGGCATCGACTTCCCCCGGGACTACCAGCGGGTAGCGGTTCACGCAAGCGACGTGTTCGACCTGGGAGGCCGGACGCTGGAGGTGCTGGAGCTGGCCGACCACGCGGTGGGCAGCATCCTCCTGCTGGACAGCAAGGAGCGCATTTTGTTCTCCGGCGATGAGGTCATGGGGACGGAAAAACGGCTGAACGGCGGCGTGCGGCATTTTTATGAGGGCCTGTGCGCCATCATGGAAAAGCGGGAGCAGTTCGACCTGCTCTGCGGCGGCCCGGCGATCTACGACGCGGAGGTGCTCGACCGGCTGTATCAGTGCGCAAAATCCATTCTGGACGGCAACGCGGGGGACCCCGTCTCGGAGGAAGACCGGCAGGAGCCGGAAGCCGACCGGCCCCGGAGCGACGGCAAAATCGTCTACCAGCGGCAGGCGCCTCACCCGGAGGATATGCACAAGGACGCGGAGCACGAGGACGGGCAGTATCGCCGCCGGGCGGTCTGCGCCGGGGCCAGCATCGAGTACGACATCCGGCTGGTCAACCAGTGAGCGGCGGCGCGTTCGGGCAAATTGATTCGAAAAATACAGGGGCAGCATTGAAAAATGCTGCCCTTTGTGGTATGATAAAAAGGATTTTCAACAATAGAAAGGAAATCCCTATGGAACAAAAACGGCGGGTCATTGCGCTGGGCTTTTTTGACGGCGTTCACCTGGGCCACGGCGCGCTGCTCCGGGCGGTGACGGCCAAGGCCAGAGAGCTGGACGCGACCCCCAGCGCCATGTCCTTCGATGTCCACCCCAGCGCCCTGCTGGCGGCGCAGCCCATCCCCCTGCTCAACGCCAACGAGGACCGGGTCTGGCTCATGCGGCACGTCTACGGCATCGAAGATGTGATTCTGGCCCACTTTGACGAGAAAATGATGCACCAGCCCTGGGAAGAGTTCGTCACCGACTACCTGGCCGGGGAACTGGGGGCGGTCTACGTG
>JAJQAS010000221.1 GCA_021203685.1 Clostridiales bacterium
TCGCCTCCCCTGAAAGGGGAGGGGGACCATGCGAAGCATGGTGGAGGGGTTTCCCACTGAATTTGCTGTAAATTGAACCAAAGGAGGATACCGCCATGCGCGTCATCACCGGAACGGCCAGAGGCCGCCGCCTGGGCGAACTGCCCGGCATGGACACCCGCCCCACCACCGACCGGGTGAAGGAGGGCATGTTCAACATCATCCAATTCGACATCGAGGGCCGCCGGGTGCTGGACCTCTTCGGCGGCACCGGCCAGCTGGGCATCGAGTGCCTGAGCCGGGGGGCGGCGGAGTGCGTCTTTGTGGACCAGCGGAAGGACGCGGTGAAGCTTATCCGGGACAACCTGCGCATCACTGGCTTCACCGACAAGGCCAAGGTGGTGCAGGGGGATTCCATCGGGTATCTCAGCACCGTCCGCCAGCCCTTCCATCTGGTGTTCCTGGACCCGCCCTACGACAGCGGATTGATGGAATCTGCGCTGAAAAAGCTCGCTGCAATTGACATTTTGACGGATAATGGTATAATCATCTGTGAGAGCCGGGCCGAGGCCCAGCTACCCGACCTGCCCGCCCCCTTTGTCAAAAGCAAAGACTACCGCTATGGGAAAATCAAGGTCACTCTCTACCGAAAGGAAGGCTGACGCCATGAGGACTGCCATCTACCCCGGCAGCTTTGACCCCGTCACCGTGGGGCACCTGGACATCATCCAGCGGGCGGCGGCCCAGTTTGACCGGCTGGTGGTCTGCGTGATGTACAATTCCGAAAAACAGGGGCTGTTCACCCCGGCGGAGCGGGCGGACCTCATCCGCCGGAGCCTGGAGGGGCTGGACGGCGTGGAAAACGTGGAGGTGGACTACGCCGATGGCCTGCTGGTGGATTACGCCCGCCGCCAAAACGCCAGCTGCGTGGTCAAGGGTCTGCGGCGGGTGGCGGACTTCGAGGCAGAGATGCAGATGGCCGACCTGAACCGGCAGCTCAGTCCGGGGCTGGACACCCTGTTCCTCACCGCCCGGCCCAACCTGGCCTATATCAGCTCCACCATCGTCAAGGAGCTGGCCCGGTATCAGGTGGACCTGCGGGGCTGCGTGGCTGAGAGCATCGCGGGCGACGTGAGCGAGCGGATGCGGCAGCAGTTGGAACATCCGTAAATAAATGTGCAATTAGCAATGCGCAATTAAGCTATTAGCTGCTAGCTGTTAGCCATTAGCCTGGGCAGTGCTTGCTGTTTCGTCAGCAGTTTTGTCCAGTACAGTACAAGTTTTCCACGGAAAAATACCCGTTGCTTTGCGAAGGAATCGTTTTTGACGGCGTTCCGGTGATACAGTTACGGCTGCAAACCCGGTCATTGCACATTGCTAATTGCAAATTAAAAAAAGGGAGGGCACTGTTCATGGCAAACAAAGAAAAAGTAAACGAGTTGTTAAACTCTCTGTATGAGATGATCGATGAGGCGCGGGGCGGCTTTGGCGGCACCTGCAAGATCGACCGGGACAAGGCGCTGGACATCCTGGACGAGGTGCGCCGGGTCTTCCCGGTGGAGATCGACGAGGCCCAGCGCATCATGGCCCAGCGGTCGGAGTGCCTGGCCAAGGCGGAGAAGGACGCGGAGCGCATCCGCAAGCAGGCCGAGGAGCAGGCCCGCCAGATGATCGACGAGAGCGAGCTCCAGGCCCGGGTCAAGGCCAAGGCCACGGAGATTCTCCAGGAGACGGAACGCCGCCGGGACGAGATGATCCACCAGGCGGAGGTGGCCGCCAGCGAGGTCACAGCCAAGGCGGAGCAGCGCTCCACCGAGCTGCAGCAGGCTGCCAACAGCTACTGCGACGACGTACTGCGCCGCACCGAGGAGGCCCTCAACGAGGCCATGAACGAGGTGCAGAAGTCCCGCGCCCAGTTCCAGACCCTCTCCGGAAAGGAGAAGGGCAAGAAAAAGGTCGCCTACGACGCGGAGAAAGAATAAAACCCTCAGTCCCGGCAGCGTTTGCTCAACGCTTCCGGGACTTTTTGGCCCTGCCCGCCTGAAAAATGGAGAAAAAAGGGACTCATTTGGAGGCAGTAGCGCCGCTTCCGCACCCTTCCGGCGCGAAATGGTTGCAAAGACGACAAAAAATTTCAGAAACCCCGCCGCCCAACGGAAAAATTATAAGAAAAAAAGGCTTGCTATTTCCACAGGGGTGAATTATACTATAAGTTACCGGTGGTAGTAAAGTGGCTCTCTGTGGAGGGAGAAGCGGCAAAGTGGAGCGGAGGTGGCGCAGTTGACCGGGAAATCCGAGCATAACCTGGACAGCAAGGGCCGCCTCATCCTGCCCGTGCGGTTTCGCGCCGACCTGGGCGAGGCGTTCTACATCGCCGCCGGGTATCACCGCACCCAGGACGGGACCCTCATCCCCAACCTGACCCTCTACCCCATGGACGCCTGGAACGACATGTGCGCCAGGTTCGCCGCCCTGCCGGAGGACGAGAGCAGCGTGGCGGAGGCGTTTTTCGCCTCGGCGGAGCGGTGCGAGCCAGACAGCCAGTCCCGCATCGTCGTCCCCGGCTACCTGCGGGAGTACGCCCAGCTAAAAAAGGCCGTGGTGCTCATCGGCTGCAACACCCGCGCCAAGCTGTGGGACGCGGACCTGCTGGCCCAGACCGAGAGCATGAAGCTCAGCGTCAACAACATCGCCCGCATGATGCAGGCCATCCGGGGCTGACACCACCCGATTCAATCACCAAAAGGAGCCGTTCATGGAAGAGCTGACCCATCGCCCGGTGCTGCTGGAAGCGTGCATCCAGGGCCTGCGCATCCGCCCGGAGGGCGTCTATATCGACGGCACCCTGGGCCGGGCAGGCCACAGCCGGGAGATCGCCAAGCGGCTGAGCGGAAAAGGGCGGCTCATCTGCATCGACCGGGACCAGGCGGCGCTGGACGCCGCCCAAACCCGCCTGGCTGACTACATGGACCGGGTCACGCTGGTCCACGACAACTTCACCAACATCCCCCAGGTGATGGACGAATTGGGCATCCCGGGAGCCGACGGGGTGCTGCTGGATCTGGGGGTTTCCTCCCCCCAGCTGGATGACCCCAGCCGCGGCTTCTCTTACATGCGCAATGCGCCGCTGGATATGCGCATGGACCAGACCCAGCCGCTGACCGCCGCCCAGGTGGTCAACGAGTGGCCGGAGCAGGAGCTGAGCTTTATCCTCTCCCGGTACGGGGAGGAACGCTACGCCCGCTCCATCGCCGCCGCCATTGTCCGCCGCCGGGCGGAGCGGCCCATTGAGGAAACTTTAGATTTGGTGGAGGTCATCAAGTCCGCCATGCCCGCCGCCGCCCTGCGGGAGAAGCAGCACCCGGCCAAGCGCAGCTTTCAGGCCATCCGCATTGCCGTCAACGACGAGCTTTCCGCCTG
>JAJQAS010000003.1 GCA_021203685.1 Clostridiales bacterium
ATGACATAGTCTCTCCCGACGTGGTTCTCTTTGGCGATTTTATCGCAGGTTTTGCCTGTTGACCGCAAGTTATGATTTTCGTAACTTGCGGTGAATTCCCCTGTGGCCTGATCTCGCTTTGTTCCACGGCTGCCGCCGTGTGCGGCTTTCTCAGCACCGTATTGTTTCCCGATCAGGTACTTTTTCTGTTCCGGGGTCAGGTTCCTGCGGCCAAGCTGGTTCTTGCAGATCCATGCGAGGGCAGCATTTCGGTCAGGAAACGACTTTTCATAGGTGGAGTATTGGAGCTCCGGATGTGCCTGGATGATTTTGTAGCGGTTGTGTCCGTCCACGATCACACCGTTCCAGACGATCAGCGGCATGAGGACGGTACCCTCCAGCAAGATATTTTCTTCGAGCTGGGCAAACTCCTCCTCTGTCAGCGGTGGAATCTGGTCAGCAAATTCCCGATCTATGCGCAGCATAACGATCACTCCTTGATTTTTATTATGGAAGATGGGAGTATTCCATGTAATGGAGGATAGCAGACAGCGTCAGCTATCCTCCCAAATCATATGACGAACCCTTATTTGTCCACGACGCCCCAGTGCTTACGGGAATACATTCAGGCGGCAGCTTGCTGGGCTGCTCCATAGGAATTTCACCTCCCCGCCTTCCTTGTGGCCGGGCCGCGAATTACGGAAGTATCATGATCTCTGCCCTGCATCGTCGCCCCGCCGGGTGCAGTCCGGCATTTTCAGTCGGCAGGGTCGCTCCGTCGGAATCCCGACATCCTGGCGTGCCGCTGTGCAGGCTATTCAAGACAGTTTTGTACCTGAAGAATGTATATGAAGTTGTAGTATTTTTACAGCCTTGTTGCCTCGGCTGGAAAAACCATAGCGATTACCTGTTGCCGCTTTTCATATCCCATTATAGCAGGGATGTACGACCTTGTAGTGGCACTGATAGTGCTACCAGGTAGCACTAATAGGTCTACTTTTGGCCTTTTCATATGCCATTTTAACAGGCATTTGCAGTTTTGTAGTGGCCCTAGTAGGGCTATTTAGGTAGCCCCAATAGGGCTACTTTTGCCCACAACCTAATTTTACAGAACATACCGCCACCTTATAAGGACCATATCCGTCCATTACACGTTCACTTTGGCTGGGTGACAATGCCAGGTAATCGCCATCATGTCTCAAAGAATGAGCAGTCTTACCTAAATCTTATTATAGATAAGAGCTCCTGTTATTTTTAGAGCGCATTTGGCACAATTCTATGCTGATTCGGCACAATTCATATGTTAAATTTAGGCTTATTTGTTCCTTTGCAACTCTATTATAACAAATAGCCGTTGCCTTGTAGTGACCCTGGTAGGGCTATCATTAGCCCCAATAGGGCTACTTTTGATGTTTTTCACCAGAAAAGCAGAAGAAGCCGCCTCAAAAGAGACAGCTCCCCCTGTTTTCATAGTCTTACAAATCAATTATCTCTGCCTTGATGATTTCCTCTGCCCGGTTGCGGATACTGTTCATAGCACCTACCCAGCCCATCTGGTCACGGCGCTTCAAGTCCTCGGTCACGCCTTCGGCCTCTTTCATCTGTTCGATGATAAGCTCCAGCCTTGCCTGTGCCTGTTCGTTCAGGTCGGCCAGGTACGTCCAGATTTCGCCGGTAATAGCCATGTCGGTGTAGAGGAGTGGCCGGTTCTCCTTCAGGTATTCCCGGTGCAACCGTCCCCAGCGCCCGATGGAGCGCTTCTCGTCCGGCAGCTTCAAATCGGGGACGTAATAATCCCCAACCAGCACATAATCAATTCTGTTCTCGCAGATGCGCTTCTCCCATTCAGCCATTATTTTCACCATCAACCTTTCTCTGCGTCCGCAGGTATGTTTCAAAAATGCTCCGCCGTATCAGCACCTTCTTGCCGATTTTGTAGACAGCCCCACATTCATGCGCCATACGGGTGACGGGCTTTAACCCCAGCCGATAGTATTCGCAGGCCATGTTGTAGGTCACAAACTCGTGTTTCATAAATTCCATGTCCTCATCGTCGAGCTGGTCAGAAAACATCCACACGTTGCCGCTCACTCGTCATCACCGTCCTTGTCATGCCTGGTTGCCGGTTCGTGAAACCGTTCCAGATAGGCGTCAAAAATCTCTCGGTTGATGAGGACAGTGCTGTCAAAGCGGTAAATGGCACCGGCTTCACTGGCCAGCTCCAGCAGCTTCTTGTGGGACAGGCTGTAGATCAACTCCGCCTGCTGATAGCGGATGTATTCCCGCCGCAGCTCGCGCAGTTGGTCGGGAACCTCTTTCATACTTTTGATGGGTTTGTAGTTGTTGCTCATGGTGGTATCCTCCTGATTTTGATTTGACTGTCTGACAGAAGCTGACTGCCCGGACGAAAAAAGAGCACTCCTCAGATTGCTCCAAGAAGTGCTCACAGGTCTTGCCTGACCCTTATGCAGTTTCATCTGAAATACAACGCTTCGCAGCGATGCGTCATTCTTCAAAATTTTGCTGTCAAATTGCTGTCAATGCGGGGATGACGCCAGAGATATTATACAACATATAGTTGGGTTTTCTAAGTTCAAACACTGTATATTGTGGTTTTACTGGTCGATGGACTTCATCGTCGGGAAAAGCAGGACGTCCCGAATACTTGCGCTGTCGGTCAGCAGCATCACCAGCCGGTCCACGCCGAAGCCCAGCCCGCCCGTGGGGGGCATCCCGTACTCCAGGGCGTTGATGAAGTCGTAATCCACCTGGGCTTTGCTGTCGGGGTCCAATTCCTTGCGCTCGGCCACCTGCCGCTCAAAGCGTTCCCGCTGGTCGATGGGGTCATTCAGCTCGGAGAAGGCGTTGCCAAACTCCGTGGCGTTGATGAAGTACTCGAACCGCTCGGTAAAGGCCGGGTCGGTGGGCTTGCGCTTAGCCAGGGGACTGATCTCCACCGGGTAGTCGTAGATAAAGGTGGGCTGAATCAGCTTGTCTTCCACGTAGGCGTCGAAGAACTCCGCCAGAATCGCCCCCCTGGTGGGCACCTCCGGCAGGTCGATGTCGTGCTCCTTAGCGCAGGCAATGGCGTCCTCATCGGTTTTCCAGTCGGCAAAGTCTACGCCGCTGTACTTCTTCACCGCCTCCACCATGGTCAGCCGCTCCCAGTGGCTCAGGTCAATTTCATGGCCCTGGTAGGGGATGACCAGCGAACCGCAGACCGCCTGGGCCACGTCCTTCATCATGTCCTCCACCAGATCCATCATGCCGTGAAAGTCGGTGTACGCCTGATACAGCTCGATGGTGGTGAACTCCGGGTTGTGCTTGGGGTCCATGCCCTCGTTGCGGAAGATGCGGCCTATCTCATAGACCCGCTCCATGCCG
>JAJQAS010000085.1 GCA_021203685.1 Clostridiales bacterium
CGAGGGCCGCCCCTACACTTGCGCGGTGAAAAACGGAACAAGATGAATCCTTTTACTACTTACCGCTGGGCCAGAAGGTACTCTCTCGCCTCCAGCGTTCGATAGTGAATGGTCTGGTCCTTTTTCCGGGTGTGGTCAACGGTGACGTTCAGCCCGTAGAGGACGGCGGCGTCCAGATCCTCCAGCACCAGCTCCCGCAGCTCCCGGCACCAGTCGTAGGTGCGGCTGGGTTCCGCGTAGTCGGCGATGTAGAGTATCTTTTCCAGCAGGGTCATGTCCGCCTTGCCGGTGGTGTGCCAGCAGATGGCGCTGCAAATCTCCTCCGGCATCCCGAACACCCGCCGGGCCACCTCCGCGCCGCTTTTGGCGTGGAGCAGGGACAGGGTCTCCCGCTCGACCTGGTCTAATAGGATACCACATTTTTCACAATATTGCAACTGTTCTTCAAGAGTCCAATACTTCGTGCAGTCGTGGAGGATGGCGGCCTTCCGGGCCGTCGTCTCGTCCGCGCCCCAGCGCCGGGCCAGCAGCGCGGCCTCCTCTTCGGTGCCCCGGATGTGGGGCAGGCGTTTGGCCTTCACCATGGAGTAGGACGCCGCCCGTAACTCTTCCAGCGAGAGACGGGTCAGGTCTTTTTTTACGCCGTACAGCCCCTGCCGGAGGATGTAGCCGTAGACGCTCTCGTCCAGCAGCTCCTGTCCGCTCCCCTGGGCCAGCGCCTGCCGCAGCTGGGTGGAGGACACCTCCACCAGTCCGGGCAGGGGGATAATTTGCACCGTGGCCCCGTAGTCCCGCTCCAGCCGGGCTTTTTGCTCCGCGAACCGGGCCTCGTCCCCCGCGGCCCGACCAAAGGCGGCGATGTGGGCCTTCTGGCAGATGAGGTCGGGCCGATACCAGGTGTGGAGGGTCAGGAACATATCCGTCCCCATCAGCAGCCACAGCTCGTCGTTGGGGTACTGCTCCCGCAGCTGGGTCAGGGTGTGGGCGGTGTAACTCCGCCCGGTGCGGCGCAGCTCCACGTCAGAGGCCACGACTTTGGTGGCCCCGCCGGAGAGCCGGTCGGCAGCGATGCGGGTCATCTCCAGCCGCTGGTCCGGCGAGGCGGAGCCGGCGGGCAGCTCCTTGTGGGGAGGCATCCGGTCGGGGATGAGCAGCAGCCTGTCCAGCCTCAGGGCGGCGGATACGTCCCGGGCCGCCGCCATGTGTCCCAGGTGGGGCGGGTTGAAGGTGCCGCCGTAGACGCCGATTTTCACTCGCTTCGGCACGCCTTCACCACCAGCGCCAGGACGCTCACCACTGCGGCCACCGCCGCCACCGTGGCCAGCACGCTCCGCCAGTTGGCCCCCAGGGTGGCCAGCCAGTCGATGTTCTTTACCTTGTGGACGGTGGGGCCGCCCTCGTCCCGGATGATGACCACGTCGTCATAGGCGCCGTCGTCGTCCATCCAGGAGGATACTTCCTTTTCCCAGTTTTTCGGATAGTCCATAGGTCAGTTCCTTTCGTACTTCCGCCCGGCGGTTTTCCGCTGTTTGGGCTGCACCAGGTTGATACACTTCTCTCCCAGCTTGTGGCTGTGGCGGTAGAGGACGAACTTGCCGCCGATGACCTGCACCGGCTCGGAGCGGGTGCGCTTTGCCAGCTCGTCGCAGGCTTCCTTCGCGGAGAGGGTGCTGCTCTCCAGCACTTTACATTTAATGAGTTCCCGCGCCTCCAGGGCGTCGTCGGCCTGTTTCACCAGATTTTTGCTGATGTCGTCCTTGCCGATGGTCAGCACTGTCTCCAGGCCGTTTGCCATGCCGCGCAGCTGGGCGCGCTGTTTGCTCGTCAGTTCCATATGGTTACACGTTCTCCTTCAAATACGCCTCCAGCTCCCCGGCGAAGGCCCGCAGAGCTTTGCCCCGGTGGGAGATGGCGTTTTTCTCCTCCGCACTCAGCTGGGCGAAGGTCTTTTTCAGTTTCGGGACAAAGAAGATGGGGTCGTAGCCGAAGCCGTCGCTCCCCATGGGGGTGAAGGCCACCGTCCCCGGGCACTCGCCCCGGGCCGTCAGCACCTTCCCGTCGGGGAAACAGCAGGTGATGACGCAGACGAATTTGCACGTCCGGGGGAACTGGCCCTGCATGGCCTGCAAAATCAGCTGGCACTTCTGGGGGTCGGTGAGGCCAGGACCGCCGTACCGGGCGGAGTAGACCCCCGGGCCGCCCCCTAGCTTGTCCACGCAGAGGCCGGAGTCATCGGCAATGGCCGGGAGGCCGCTGGCCTCCATGACGGCTTTGGCCTTGATGAGGGAGTTCTCCTCAAAGGTCTCGCCGGTCTCCTCCGGCTCCAAGTCCAGCCCCAGGTCAGACTGGAGGACAATTTCGACTCCCAGAGCGCCCAGAATCTCCCGCAGTTCCTTCAATTTGTTCTCATTGTGGCTCGCTAAGACGAATTTCATGCCGTTATCCCCCCAAAACCTGATTCTGCAACGCAATCAGCTCGTTGATGCCCTTCTGGCAGAGGGCCACCAGCGCCTGCTGCTCCGCCAGGGTGAAGGCCCGGCCCTCGCCGGTGCCCTGGATCTCAATCAGTTCCCCTTTGGCGTTCATCACACAGTTCAAGTCCACCTGTGCGCCGGAGTCCTCGTAGTACTGCAAGTCCAGCAGGGGAACGTCGTTCACGATGCCTGCGGAAACAGCCGCCACGTTGGAGCGGATGGGATTTTCCGCAATTTTCCCCTCCGCCAGCAGCTTCCGACAGGCCAGCGCCAGGGCCACGAATCCGCCGGTGATGGAGGCGGTGCGGGTGCCGCCGTCCCCCTGGAGCACGTCGCAGTCGATGGTAATGGTGCGCTCTCCCAGCTTGCTCAAATCCACCGCCGCCCGGAGGCTGCGGCCAATGAGCCGCTGAATTTCCGCGCTGCGGCCATTGAGCTTCAATTTGCTCACGTCCCGGCGGCTGCGGGTCCGATTGGCCCGGGGCAGCATGGAGTACTCCGCCGTCAGCCAGCCGTAGCCCTCCGCCACATGGGGCGGCGTGCGGTCTTCCACCGAGGCGGTGATATACACAATGGTCTCGCCGCAGCGGATGAGACAGCTCCCCTCCGCGAAGGCGTTGACGTTGGGGGTGATCTCCACCGGGCGCAGCGCGTCTGCCGCCCGTCCATCCCGTCTGTTCATTGGCTCATTTCCTTTCTGCTCACATCATCGGCATCGTCTATCAATTCTAACAGCGAATTGCACATTGCAAATTGCTAATTCTGATTATCCCTTTTACTCAACCACTTGCTCGAAACCCCTCCGTCGCGGCTTGCGCCGCGCCACCTCCCCTTTCAGGGGAGGCAAG
>JAJQAS010000117.1 GCA_021203685.1 Clostridiales bacterium
GGCAGTTGAACTATGGTAGTGTATTAGCGCGCTAAAGTGAAAATCAGGGGAGGGATGTCGCCCGCCCCATCAGGAGTTAATTTTATGAGATACATCCCAAACACCCCGGAGGGGACCCGTGACCGGCTCTTTGGCGAGTGCCGGGAGCGGCGCCTGGTGCAGACCGCGCTGACCGACCTGTTCCGGCAGCGGGGCTACACGGAAATCATCACCCCCGACGTGGAATATTACGATGTCTTTGCCCTGGCGGGCAGCAGCATCCCCCAGGAGGCCATGCTGAAGGTCATCGACAAGAGCGGGAAGATTTGCGTCCTCCGGCCCGACGGCACCACCCCCATCGCGCGGGTGGCGGCCACCAAGCTGAAAGACATCATTCTGCCCCGCCGGTTTTACTACAGCCAGTGCGTCTACCGCTCCAGCAGCGGCAACAAGGGCGAAAACGGCGAAATTCCCCAGTGCGGGGTGGAGCTCATTGGGGCCTCCGGCAAAAAAGCCGACCTGGAGATAATCGCCGCCGCCGTGGACGCCATCCGGGCCTGCGGCGTGAAGCAGTTCCATGTGGAAATCGGACACGCGGGCATTTTCTCTTCCTTCATGGAGGGGATGGACCTGGCGGAGGACGACATGGAGACCGTCCGCGCCCTCATCGAGGGCAAAAACTTCGCTGCCCTGGGGGACTATCTGGCGGCCCACGCTGACCAGCCCGGCTGCGCCGCGGTGAAGCGGCTGGCCTACCTCTTCGGCGGGCCGGAGGTGCTGGACGAGGCGGAGGAGCTGCTGGGCCGGGAGGACGAATCCATCGAGTACCTCCGGGCGCTGTACCGCATTTTGCAGGCGGCGGGCTACGGCGACGCCATCCGCTTCGACCTGGGCATGGTCCACCGCATTGACTACTACACCGGCGTCATCTTCCGGGGCTATGTGGAGGGGGCAGGTACCGCCGTCCTTTCCGGCGGACGGTACGACAAGCTGTGCGCCTCCTTTGGCCGTCCGGCCCAGGCCATCGGCTTCGCCGTGGACGTGGACGCGGTGGCGGCCTGTCTGCCCCGGGTGGAGCTGCCCCAGGTGCAGACCGTCATCCACTACGAGCCGTCCATGCTGGCTCGCGCATTGGAAATCGTGGACGCGCTGTCCCAGGGCAGCAGCGAGCTGTCCCCCTGCTCCCGGCTGGAAGGGACGCTGAACCTGGCGCGGGAGAAAAACATCCGCACCGTCCTTGTGGTGGACGAAACCGGAGAGAGAGAGGTGGAGGTATGAGCCGGCTGCGCATCGCCCTGACCAAGGGCCGCTTGCAGGACAAGTCCGTGGCCCTGTTCGAGGGGGCAGGGATGGACTGTTCCCCCATCAAAAACCCCGGACGGAGGCTCATCCACTCCATCCCCAACTACCCGTTGGACGCAGTGCTGTCCAAGGCCCCGGATGTCATCACCTACGTGGAGCACGGGGCCTGCGACCTGGGCATCGTGGGTAAGGACACCATCATGGAGAAGGGCGGCTCCTTCTACGAGGTGCTGGACCTGGGGTTTGGTAAATGCCGCTTCGCCCTGGCGGTGCGGGAGGGAGCCGACTTCTACGGCACCTACAAGTACCGGGTCATCGCCTCCAAGTACCCCAACGTGACGCGGGCGTTCTTCGCCGCCAAGGGCATGGACGTGGACGTCATCAAAATCGAGGGCAGCGTGGAGCTGGCCCCTATCCTGGGGCTGGCGGACGGCATTGTGGACATCGTGGAGACCGGCGCCACCCTCAAGGCCAACGGACTGGTGCCCATCGAGACGGTGGCCCCCATCTCCGCCCGGCTCATTGTCAACACCGCCAGCATGAAGCTGTACAAAAACGAAATTCTGGATTTTATCTCCAAATGCGAGCAGGAACTGAGGGACAGCAAATGATTCAAATTGTAAAGGCCGACGGCGAGGCCGAGCTGCGGCTCATCGACAACCTGCGCACCCGCGCCGCCCGGGCCAACGAGAGCATCACCAGGTCTGCGGCGGAGATCATGGCCGCAGTGGAGCAGCGGGGCTACGACGCCGTTCGGGAGTATTCGCTGAAATTCGACAAGGCGGAGCCGAAGGAGTTCACCGCCGGGGAATTGCAGGCGGCCTACGACGCCTGCGACCCGGCGCTCATCCAGACCATGGAACACGCCGCCGCCAACATCCGGGACTACAACGAACACCTGCTGTCCAAGTCCGCCGAGTGGACCAGCCCCGACGGGGGCCGTGTGGGCCGCGTGGTCCGGGGCCTGACCCGCGTGGGCATCTACGTTCCCGGCGGCACTGCGGCTTACCCCTCCTCGGTGCTGATGAACGCCGTCCCCGCCCGGGTGGCCGGGGTAGAAGAGCTTATCATGGTCACGCCCCCCACCGAGAACCTGAACCAGGCGGTGTTGGCTGCGGCAAAAATCGCCGGGGTAGACCGGGTCATCGGCGTGGGCGGCGTCCAGGCGGTGGCCGCCCTGACCTACGGGGCCGGGTTCATCCCCAAGGTGGACAAGCTGGTGGGGCCGGGCAACGCCTACGTCGCCGCCGCCAAGCGCATGGCCTACGGCACGTTGGACATCGATATGGTGGCGGGACCCAGCGAGGTGCTGGTCATCGCCGACGACACCGCCGACCCCAAATATGTGGCCGCCGACCTGATGAGCCAGGCGGAGCACGACAAAATGGCCTCCGCCATACTGCTGACCACCAGCGAGGAACTGGCTCAGGCGGTGGATGCAGAACTCATCCGGCAGTCCGCCGCACTCAGCCGCAAGGACATCATTGAGGCCTCCCTCCGGGACTTCGGCGCGGCCATCGTCTGCGACACCCTGGACCGGGCGGTGGAGCTGGCCAATCTGGAGGCCCCGGAGCATCTGGAAATCTGCACCGCCGACCCCCGGGCCTTGCTCCCAGGCATCAAGAACGCCGGAGCGGTGTTTTTGGGCAGCTACGCCCCGGAGCCGCTGGGGGACTATCTGGCGGGGCCGGACCATGTGTTGCCCACCAGCGGAACGGCCCGGTTCTTTTCGCCGCTGTCGGTGGACAGCTTCTTAAAGACCATGAGTGTGCTGGAATTTGACCGGCCCTCCCTGGAGGCCGTCCACCGGGAGGTGGAGTGCTTCGCCCAGGCGGAGCATCTCACCGCCCACGCCAACTCCATTCGCGTGCGGTTTGAGGAGTGAGACAGATGGGATATATTGCTGTGGTTGACTACGACGTGGGCAACCTGATGAGTGTAAACAACGGCATGAAGTACCTGGGCTTTTCCACAAAAGTCACGGCGGACCCCAAAGAGCTGGAGCTGGCGGACGCCATCATCCTGCCCGGCGTGGGGGC
>JAJQAS010000040.1 GCA_021203685.1 Clostridiales bacterium
AATGGGGTATCCGTGTTCATCGTTACATTGTATCAACGAGAGTAGGGCAACGGAACCGTCCTGCGGCATTGGCAATTTTATGGGGCTGGTGCCGGAAAGCATGGACGGCCTGAAAATGTACGGTGTGGAGCTGGACAGCATTTCCGGCAGGATTGCGCAGCAGCTCTATCAGAAAAATAAGATTGCCGTACAGGGCTTTGAGACGGCGGAGTTTCCAGACAGCTTTTTCGACTGTACGATAGGTAACGTGCCGTTCGGAAGCTATAAGGTCAATGACCCGAAGTATGACCGGCACAATTTTATGATCCATGATTATTTTATCGCACGGAGCATCGACCTGGTTCGTCCGGGCGGCGTGGTGGCGGTGGTCACTTCCTCCGGCACGATGGATAAGAAGGATGATTCGGTGCGGCGGTATTTTGCAAACCGGGCTGACTTGCTTGGAGCAATCCGTCTGCCGGATAACGCTTTTATGCGAAACGCCAATACGGGCGTGGTGGCAGACATCCTGTTTTTCCAAAAGCGTGACCGTGCTTCCCTGGAGGAGCCGGATTGGGTTCACCTTGCACAGACGCCGGAAGGTTATACAGTGAATTCTTATTTCGCCCAACATCCAGAGATGGTGCTTGGGCGTTTTTCAATGGAAAATACCCAGTACGGGCGGCAGGAAACCACGGTGAAGCCGATAGAAGGCGCAGACCTGGCGGAGCAGTTAAGAGAGGCTGTCAGCCATATCCACGGCACAATCACGGAGGTGGAGCTGGATAATGCAGAGCTTGACGGTGTGGATACATCCATCCCGGCAGACCCGGCAATTAAAAATTTCAGCTTTGCCAACGTGGACGGGCATGTGTATTACCGTGAGAATTCCAGAATGAACCTGATGGAGCTTCCGAAAGTGACCACAGAGCGTGTTCTTGGAATGATCGAGCTGCGGGATACCGTGCAGGCTCTGCTTGCCCTGCAGGTGGAGGATGGCAGCGATGCAGAAGTCCAGTTATTACAGCAGAAGTTAAATGAGGAATACGATACTTACACGGCACAGTATGGCCTGATCAGCAGTACGGCCAACCGCAGGGCCTTTTCACAGGACAGCAGTTATTGCTTGCTGGCGTCCCTGGAGCTGTTGGATGAAGAAGGAAACCTAAAGCGGAAAGCCGATATTTTCACCAAGCGGACCATCCGCAGGGCGACACCGGTGACAAGCGTGGATACGGCCAGTGAAGCCCTTGCTGTCTCGATTGGCGAACGTGCGAGGGTGGATGTGCCGTTTATGGCGCAGCTTGCAGGAAAAGCAGAGGATGAAATCACAGAGGAGCTGTCAGGCGTTATTTTCAAAAACCCGATGACAGATAAGTGGGAAACCTCCGATGAATACCTTTCCGGCAACGTCAGGGAGAAGCTTTCCATTGCGCGGCAGTTTGCCGAGACACACCCGGAATACGCTGTCAACGTGGCTTATCTGGAACGTGTGCAGCCGAAAGATCTGGAAGCATCGGAGATTGAGGTGCGGCTTGGGGCGACATGGATTCGGCCAGACTATATCAATCAGTTTATGTCAGAAGTGTTCCATACGCCGTGGTATCTGCTTGACCGCCATATCCAGGTGCAGTATGCGGAGGTTAGCGGACAGTGGAATATCTCCGGCAAATCCCGTGACAACGGCAACCCGATGGTCTATTCCACCTACGGGACACCGGTTGCAAACGCTTACCGGCTGTTGGAGGATGCGTTAAACCTCCGTGATACCAAGATTTATGATACTGTGCGCGGGGATGATGGAAAGGAAAAGCGTGTCTTAAATAAGAAGGAAACCATGCTGGCACAGCAGAAGCAGGAAATGATCAAAGAGGCGTTTAAGGAATGGATTTTCTCGGATATTGACCGCCGGGAAGACCTGTGCAAGACGTATAATACGCTGTTTAACAGCATCCGTCCGCGTGAATATGACGGGAGCCATATCCAGTTTACCGGGATGACGCCGGAGATCACGCTGATGCCGCACCAGAAAGACGCCGTTGCCCATATCCTTTATGGAGGAAATACCCTGTTGGCACATTGCGTTGGGGCTGGCAAGACCTTTCAAATGATCGCAGCAGGCATGGAGAGCAGGCGGCTTGGGCTGGCGCAGAAATGTCTGTATGTCGTGCCAAACCACTTAACAGAGCAGTGGGGAAGCGACTTCCTGCGGCTTTATCCGGGAGCCAACATTCTCGTGGCGACCAAAAAGGATTTTGAGCCAGCCAACCGGAAGAAGTTTTGTTCCCGGATTGCCACCGGCGATTACGATGCAATCATCATCGGCCACAGCCAGTTTGAGCGGATTCCACTTTCCAGGGAACGCCAGATTGCTGCGATTGAGCGGCAGATCGACGATATTACCGAAGCCATTGAAGAAATGGCGCACGAGGACGGCACCCACTTTACCGTAAAGCAGATGGAGCATACACGAAGGTCGCTGCAGACAAGGCTTGAGCGCCTGAATAAGCAGGAGCGGAAGGACGATGTGGTAACCTTTGAACAGCTGGGCGTGGACAGGCTCTTTGTAGACGAGTCACATAACTATAAAAATATGTTCCTGTACACCAAGATGCGCAACGTCGCCGGAATTTCACAGACAGACGCACAGAAAAGCTCTGATATGTTTATGAAATGTCAGTACATGGATGAGATTACCGGGAGCCGGGGCGTGACTTTTGCCACAGGTACACCCATCTCGAACAGCATGACGGAGCTTTATACGATTATGCGCTATTTGCAGTATGACACCCTCCAGAAGATGGGGCTTGGGCATTTCGATTCCTGGGCGGCGAGCTTTGGTGAGACGGTGACAGCAATCGAACTTTCGCCGGAAGGTACGGGATACCGGGCGAAGACGCGGTTTGCACGGTTTTATAACCTGCCGGAGCTGATTTCCCTGTTCAAAGAGAGTGCGGACATTCAGACAGCGGATATGCTGGACTTGCCGACACCGGAAGCGGAGTACATCAATGAGGTGTTGAAACCGAGTGAGATTCAGCAGGAGATGGTCAGCAGTTTTGCGGAACGCGCCGAAGCGGTGCGCGGCGGCAAGGTGGATTCCAGAGAAGACAACATGTTAAAGATTACGAACGACGGCAGAAAATGCGCTTTAGATCAGAGACTGATGAATGATATGCTGCCGGATGATCCGGGAAGCAAGGTCAACCGCTGCGTGGAAAACGCCTTTGGCATCTGGAAAGACACCGAAGCGGAACGGTCAACCCAGCTCATTTTTTGCGACCTGTCTACCCCGAAAGGAGATGGGAGCTTTAACGTTTATGACGATGTGCGTGAGAAGCTTGTGGCAAAAGGAATCCCCAGAGAAGAAGTTGCCTTTATCCATGAAGCGAACACGGAAACGCGGAAGTCGGAATTATTTGCAAAGGTGCGCTCCGGCCAGGTGCGTATCCTGCTTGGGTCCACACCGAAGCTTGGTGCAGGAACCAATATTCAGGACCGGTTGATTGCGCTCCATCATCTGGATTGCCCGTGGAAGCCCAGCGACCTGGAACAACAGGAGGGTCGTATTTTACGGCAGGGCAACCAGAATGAGAAAGTGAAGATTTACCGGTATGTCACGGAAGGGACATTTGATGCTTACATGTGGCAGCTCCTTGAGAATAAGCAGAAGTTTATTTCACAGATTATGACTTCAAAGTCGCCGGTCCGCTCCGCAGAGGATGTGGATGATACGGCGCTTTCCTATGCAGAGATTAAGGCGCTGGCAACGGGAAATCCTTATATTAAGGAAAAGATGGATTTGGATATTCAGGTCAGCAAACTGAAACTGCTGAAGGCAAACCACACGAGCCAGATCTACCGTCTGGAATCCGACATCACGAAGAAATACCCGATGCAGATTGCGTCAACAAAGGAACTTCTTGCAGGGATGCGGGCAGACGCGGCTGCGGCAAAACCGATTTTGGCGCAGGAGAAGGAAGACTTTTCGATGGTGGTCGGCGGAAAGACGTATACAGACCGGAAGGAAGCCGGTACCGCCATTATCGCCGCCTGTGCAGGCTTGAAAGCCGTAAGCACCTCCGGTCAGATCGGGGAATATCAGGGCTTCGCGCTGATGGCAAGTTATGACAGCTTCAACCAGAAATTCATGCTGAAAATCAAACGCCAATGTACTTATACCATCGAGGTCGGCAAAGACCCGCATGGAAATATCAAGCGTATCCAAAATGCCCTTGCCGGGATTGAAAAGAAGATATCGGAAACGGAGCAGAAGCTGGCATCGCTGCAGGAACAGCTGGCAACAGCAAAAGAGGAAGTGAAGAAGCCGTTCCCACAGGCTGCGGCACTGGAAGAAAAGTCGAAAAGGCTTGCCGAACTGAACTCGCTCTTAAATATGGATGAACGCGGGCCGTCGGATGCGGCAACCCTTGATGATGAAGGTGTTGGAAGCGACGCGGCAGAGAATGAAGTAGCCGACAAGCCGGGATGGACAGTATCTTACGCTGACCGTGCAACTGCTGACCATATGGCGAAGCAGGGCGGTATGGATGCTCAAACCGCAGAGGATGCCCCGCGTAAGGTATCTGTTTTAGCGAAGCTTCATGAGAAGCAGGAGCAGAAATCAGGGCAGGTAAAAGAAGTGCAGCGGCAGAAAGAGGCTCCGGCAAAGAAGCAGGAGCAAAGCATATAATTATTTTCACCGTCAGGCAGGAGGGAAACCTCCTGTTCTGGCGGTGTTTTTCTTAAGGAAATATGAACAGAAGGGAGAGGGTAAGATTGCTTGAATTAACACCAGTGACGCTGCGGGAAGCGAATGCTTTCGTTGCCCAGCATCACCGACATCATAAGCCCACAGTCGGGCATAAATTTTCCATTGGCGTAAAGAATGGCGAAGCACTGGTCGGAGTTGCAATTTGCGGCAGACCGGTGAGCCGCCGTCTGGATGATGGGAAGACATTGGAGGTCAGCCGCCTGTGTACGGACGGTACGAAAAACGCCTGCAGCATGTTATATGGTGCGGCGTACCGGGCAGCCAGAGCAATGGGCTACCGGAGAGTAGTTACCTATATTCTGGAGAGTGAGCCGGGAACGTCGCTGAAAGCAGCCGGCTATCACTGTGAAGGCAGAGCGGGCGGTTTGGAATGGAACGGAGAACGGAAACCAAAGGATGCAAATCAGTACCCACATGAAATGAAAACGCGGTGGGTGAAAGAAATGGAGGAACAAAATGGCAGGTAAACGGGAAGAACAGTTAAAAGAGATTACGGAGCGGCTGGAACAGGGCGTACAGGAGTTATTCACTTCCGAACGCTACGCGGAGTATCTGCGCACAATGTCGCAGTTTCACAGCTACAGCTTTAATAACACGCTTCTGATCGCCATGCAGAGACCGGACGCGACCCATGTCGCCGGTTATCAGGCATGGCAGAAGAAATTCCATCGGCAGGTAAAGCGCGGGGAGAAAGGGATTCAGATCATATCCCCGGCACCAATCCGAAGAAAAGAGGAAAGAGATAAGGTGGACGAACAGACCGGGCAGGTCATCTTAAAGCCGGACGGCGAGCCGGAGAAGGAAGAAGTCGTCCATGTGATCCCACAGTTTAAGGTTGCGACGGTCTTTGATGTGAGTCAGACAGTCGGGGAGCCGCTGCCGGATTTGGGTGTGGAGGAACTGACCGCCAGTGTGGAGAATTACGATGCTTTTATGGCGGCGCTTACACAGGTGTCCCCGGCACCGATTCGTTTTGACGAGATTGCCGGCGGCGCAAAGGGATTTTATAACAGCGCAAATAAGGAAATCGTGATTCAGAGCGACATGAGCGAAAGCCAGACCTTAAAAACAGCAGTCCATGAGATTGCCCACGCACGTCTCCATGACCGTGAGATGATGAAGGAACAGGGCATTGAAAAAGACCATATGACTAGAGAGGTTGAAGCGGAAAGTGTGGCCTATACGGTATGCCAGCATTTTGGTATCGACACTTCCGATTATTCGTTCGCTTATGTGGCCTCCTGGAGCAGCAGCATGGAAATGAAGGAGCTTCGTGCTTCGATGGATACGATTCGTCATACGGCGGCGGAATTTATCGACGAGCTTACCGAGCAGATACAGCTGCAGAGGGAACAGCAGGAGCAGTACATGGAGGCTACAGAATATCAGGAAGTGGAAATTTTTGAGGTGCCTGCGCTTTACAGCAACGGAAGGATTGCCGATGGGGATATACCGGCAGGCTTTTACCGCTATGATCTGCGTGGCTCCGATGATGACCCTGGCCGTCCCGTCACGGTTCAGAATAACGTTGTTGTAAATCATGCAGCGACCATCTTAACCATGTATCCGCTGAACCTTCCGGAACAGGGATTCTTGTATCTGGGTGAGGAGCTGAACTTCACAGGCGGGGAGATTTCCGTACAGGAATACCGCCAGAGAATGGCTGATACGGATATTTCGGCTTTGGCAGAGAATATGCAGAATGCAGTGATTTGCGCAAATGAAAATCTGCTCTGGGAGGATTCCGGGGAGCGCTATGCAATTTACCAGATCAACCGGGATGGGCCTGGGGATGATTACCGGTTCATGAACATGGACTTTGTGAATCAGCAGGGCATGACCGTCAGAGGCTCGGATTATCAGCTGGTTTACGGCGGAGAGCTTGTGGACGGCGATACCCTTGAAAGCATATATCAGAAGTTTAACCTTAACCGTCCGCAAAACTTTACTGGACATTCGTTGTCTGTCAGCGATGTGGTCCTGCTCAATCGCAGCGGTGTGGTAAGCGCACACTATGTGGACAGTATCGGATTTCAGACCCTGCCGGATTTCATGCGGGAACGTCAGGAAATGTGGACACAGCAGCTGACGATGGCGTCTGAAACGCTTGAGAGCGGCTTGGAAGACATGTTAGAGGATGAAGCTGCTGCAGAGCCAGTACAGGACGGAGAAGCACAGGAAACGGAACCGGAGGCAATCGAGAGCCGGGAGGAAATTCAAGCGGATGATTCTCTGGCTGGGGAGACCGTGGAAAGCGAAGAATCCGTAACAAAAACACCGGAGAGTGTGCCGCAGAATGATACAGAGAACAGAGCGAATGAGAGTGCATCGGTCAATCAGGATGTAGTAAAACCTTTGTATATGCAGAACGGAGCATATGCCCGTGAGCATGGTGAGCTGGAGCAGTACCGTGAATCCAGACGGTTAAACGTCGCCTGCAAAGACGCAATCGAAACGGCGGTAGCAGATAATTTTGATGGGATGCACTTAAACCCCGGTGCGGTGAAACCGGTGGTCGATCAGTTTGGCGAGGAGCGTGTCGCGTATGTCCTGGCCTCGACGATTCAGATGAAAGATTGGGACGGGCGCTTCTCTCCTTCAAACAAGGAGTGGGCGGCTTCTGTACCAATCGGGGAGGAGATCAGCCCATTTGGAAATGACCGCCGGTTAGAGTGGACGGTGGAGAGCCATCCCGCCGTGCTGGACGGTTTTGTCAGGATATTTCGGGAAGAAGTGCAGGAACAGGCGCGTGAACAGGAAGCAGAAAAGCCGCTGACAGCAGATGAGATTACCAATTTTAAAGAGATCAGCAGGGAGTATTACCCGCACATGAGGACCGCTGAGTATGTCTTTTCCTGTGAGGTACGGGGAGAACCGGATGTGTTGACCTATGAAGTATCTCAGCATGACGATGGGGAGGGTTATTCGCTCCATACAAAGAACCGCGATATTTGGGAGCGCATGAGCCGGAGAGAACTTGAAAAACTCGAATTTGTTGTGAGCCGTGAGGTGACATTTGCCAGATGGCAGAAGGAGATTGAGCAGGCAGAAACAGCGGATGATCTGCGGGAAGTCAACTATGGGATGATGGAGACAGAATACCTGAATCTTTCAGACGAACAAAGAGAGCGCTTGTATCAGATGATGGAGGAGAAGGAGAAAGGCTTCACGGCGAACTCATTAGATGGGGCGGAGAAAACGGAAGAAGTCCCCGAAAAGCCAGAGAAACAGTCAGATGTGAGCGAACAGCAAAAGGAAGATATTCCTCTCATTTCAGATCGGACAGAGCCGACTAAATCCTTGCTCGGACGGAGCATGGCTGATATTGAAGAAACGGTTTTGAGTTCCGCACAGGCGGAAATTGATTCAATGGGTCTGCATGACGAAGTACAGCTGCTTGGAGCAAGAGTTTACGGAAGCCGGAGCCGAGAAGGACTTAGCACAGAGGGGTCTGATCTTGATGTGGTGATTTCTTATACCGGAAATATCAGTGAAGATGCTTTTTTCAATGCCCTGCATGAAAGCGGAATGTCCATCAGCGGAATGCCGGTTGATATGAACCCGATCTCTACAGAGAAGACTGGAACGCTGGAAGATTATCTGCAGAAGGCGGAACAGTATCTGGATGAAAAGGCGGCGCAGATGGCAGAAGCACAGCAGGCGCAGAGTGCTGAAATGAAGCAGGAAGCGGTTGAACCGAGAATCACTTTTTATGTGGCGGAGTGTATGGAGTTTCCGATCTTGGGCGAATGGCATGAGGAGATCACAAGCCTGCAGGAAGCGGTGGCTCTGTATGAGAAAATTCCGGCGGAACGCATGAACGGCATTAAGGGAATCGGTTTTACCCTTTATGATGGAAGTCTGTATGACGGAATGTCACAGGAGATGATGTCTGCCGGGATTGTAGACAGGGCCGATGTAAATGAGATTCAGCAATACAGGGAAAGCCCTCTGGTGCAGAAAGCTCTGGATGAACTGGAAGCGGTGTACCCGCCCGAAAGGACGGAAAAGGAAACCGTGCAGGCAGAAGTGAGAGAAGCATCTGCTCATGAAGAAAAGACGGCTCTAGAGCCGGAGAAAAAACCGCAAAGGGCGGCATCGGATGAAAGCAGGGGCAGGGGTTCTGTCGCTGCGGGTGGCAGGAAGGAATCTGTGCTGCAGGCGCTCAGAGACCGCAAGGCCAAAATGAAGGAACAGGAAAAGGCGTCCGGCAAAGAGCAGGACAGGAAGACAGAGCATAAGAAGGGAGACCAGTCACTATGAGAAAAGTAGAATTTGAGGAAAACGAGTATATCGTGATGGCGATGTTTGAAGCAAAAACCCGCCAGGAATCAGCGGAGCAGATCGCGGAAATCCTTCCGTTTATTGAAGAAGATGAAGAACTGACAGAACTCGTCCGGGGAACGATTGATAAGATGGGACAGATTTCAGACGCAGATTACAGCGCACTGGATTTGGAACCATACAAGCAGGAGCCGGAGGACGAGGATGAAGATTAACCAGTTTGCCGTATATCAGGTAAAGGATGGGGCGGAATATCGTGAAATACGGTTCCGCCCCTACGACGAGCTGCAACAAAAAAACATCCGCGTGTGTTCAGATTCCTATAATCAAGTGTATTTATCGTATATGTCCCCGAAAGAGACCGTGGAAAATCTCCACGCGAGGTTTCGACAACATCTTCCGAAAAATTTTCCGGGGCATTCCATCAGCACGAGTGACGTGTATGTTGTCAACCGGGATGGCGTGGTGTCTGCCTTTTATGTAGACCGTGACAAGCTGATCGTTCTGGCAGGATTCCTTCGGCTGAATTCATCCGGGACGCTGATCTCTATGGATACGACAGGGTATCGAATAGAAGGGAAAGGCGGTAGCTGGGTAGCCTGCGAAGAGCTGATTGTAGATGGAAGGCAATTCTTCCTGATGCAGAGTGAAGACTATCGGGAAAATGCGGCTTACGTGATTTTGTCGGAGGATGGAAAGATAGCTGTTGAGAGCTGTAAGGGTTTTGATGAAGCGGCGATTGAGCAGATACGAAAATTTCTGCATCCCCCGGAAGAACAAAAACCTGCGCCCGCAAAACCGCCTCTGGAGAACTGGCAGAAGTATCTGGAAAACGGAGAATATCTACGAAGTGCGGAAATGTCCGAAGAACAAAATTACAGTTTCATAGATGGACGAATTAACAACCTGCCGAAACCGCGAGTGATCGGCGGCAGGGTGTCTGCGCTGGACCGGTTGCATATCAAGCAGGCGGAGATGGCGATTAGGAACGGAAAGCCAGTACCGGAGAATATCATAAATCGAAGTGATGAGCGAAGCAGAAAATGAAGAAAAGAGGCATCTGGCTCAATCAATGGGCTGGGTGTCTCTTTTTTGATGTTAAGACGATAAGTTTTTCATGAAGCTCCAAAAACTCGTTGACTTTAAGGCGGCTTTTGCTTATTATAACAATAACAGGACTCCCCGCACCTCTCACATTGTGATGTGTCCCATGGGGAGACATTTTCAGGCGAGATATAGATTGAAAAAATGCTTGAATCAAGCGGCGCATTATGTTATAGTAGGAGTAGAAAAAAAGAGACACCTGCTGGTAACAGGTGCCTCTGGGAGCTACCGATAGACGGTTAGCCCCAAGTTAAGATGTTATTAGAAAATAACCGCTCAGCTTGTCAGGCCTGGGGCGGTTATTTTCTTGCGCCGATTGAATAGCCTATTCCAAAGCAGGTCAAGCCGAAGCTCAGCACTGCAATTAGATCAAGTACAGTCATGGGCAAGCCCTCCTTTCACAGAATTCCCCATTGAAGGGTTTATGTAATCGGAGGGTTAAGACCCTCCGAAATGGAGGGCTAACCGCCTACCACACCAGCCTGGTTGGTAGCTCTTGAAAAGAATATTACCATAAACCGACAAAATAATCTACAAGAAATTTACTTCAAGAACCAATAAAGATGGAAACTCCAATCAGATGTGCTATTACGGCAGCGTCTGGTTGGAGTTTTTGTTATGAGATCGTATGCTCTTGCTCCGGCTTCAACGTCCGTCCTTGCCCAAGGATACTGTCGATATTGGAGCAGATTGTCTGTAAGTCTTTTCGTGCGTTCTTGAAATTAGTGTAAGTGTCGTGCTGCGCTTTTTGCCGGGCAGACAGCTTTTCCCGTTCTTCCTTCAGCGATTTCATGGATGGAAACTTCCCGTCCGGGTATTTCTCCTTCAGGAATCTCCTTGCGTCCTCATACAGCGTGATTTCATCGGAATGCTCCTGGCGGAATTTCTTCTTGCTGCGTGATTTCAACATCTGGCCATACACAGATTTATTTGCAAGATATTGTCCGGTAAAGTGAATCCGCTGGTTGACGCTGCGAATTTGTTCCTCCGTGGAGCGGAGCGCCTTACGGGAATCCTTCATCTTCTGTGTAATGTCATCATACGAATCTTGCAGCCGGTCTCTTGATTCATAGCCATGCTCCTGCACATAGGCAATCGTTTTTGCCATTTCCTTGAGGTTGGAAATCTTCGCTTTCTGCGCGTAAGCCTGATTCAGTTTTGCCTTCGTGCAGTTTTGCAGATCGACCACAAGCCGAAGCTCGGAGCGGATGTAAAGGATGGCGATAGGGTCGGATTCGTAATCATAGCTGCTGTCAAAGACCGTGGAGCGGCGTTCTTTTTCATCCGGCGCAGATTCGTTTTTGGCTTTGTCAGCATCCTGAACAGATTCTGAATTTTCCATCTTTCGATTTTCATCCGCAGACAGGGAATCGTTTTTCTCCGTTCTGGCTGCTTTCTCATTTTCCATGAACCGGGTGAGGAGGTTTTCCTTCTCATAGCGTGTTCCCAGCGCACGTCCGGTAATGTTTTTGCTGCGTTCCGGATGGAGATAACTGTAGCGGCCACGGCTTTCCGTTAGTTTAATTCCGTACTTCTCCAACAAAATTGTCCGGAACATTTCCAGCGAAGTGGCAGACGAAGCGGCGTCATCAATCGCGTCGCGGAGGAATTGCTTCTGCGTCTGGAATTTTGTCTTCATCGGTGTTAAGCCGTCTTCGACAATCTTCTCATTGAGCTTATCCAGTTTCTCCTGTCCGCGTCTTTCCGACCAGTATTCCCGATCTGTCTTTCTGCTTTCTGCAGGAGAGAGCAGGTCAACCTGATAGAGGTTTTCGCGCTGGCAGATTTCCATCAACGAGCGTTTCAGGTGTTTTAAGTAGTCCCGTGTCAGATGGTGTTTGTATCCTGCGCGGCTGTCGCATGGTCGCTCCATGAAGTCCTGCCGTTCCACATCGTACTTGCGCAGACTGTTGATGACGATATGGACATGGATGTTGCCGCTTTTATTGTGGCCGTCCATGTGCGTACAGACAAGCGCCTGATGGCCGGGAAAATTCTTTCTGGCATATTCGAGACCGATGGCTTGTGCTTTTTCGCCGGTAAGTCCATGATCTGCCTGGTCCCTTGGGTCGAAACTGATGATATAGTGGTGCGCCTTAATATCTCCATATCCTTGATTTTTGTGAAAGCTGGCATTCAACATTTCGCACTCTACATCGAAGGTCTCCGGGTTACAGTTAATCCCGTCAAGAATAAATTCGGAGCGGAGCTTCATGTTGCCGTTTCGGTCAAGGACAGGCTTCATCCGCAGCTCGTCATATTCATATTTCAGATAATCAATCGCATCTCCATAGTGGGCGTTCTTACTTGCGATGTGTTTCAAAACTGCCATGATACTCACCCACCATCTTAATCACCTCTTTTCGCAGATCCCGAAGCTCTGTAATGCAGCGGTTGATTTCATCCTGCATTGCCTGGGAACGCGCACCGCCCATGTGAAAAAATCTTGCGATCTGGTTTAAGTTGTTCCCGATTTTTCCAAACTCTGCTGTCAGCTTCTGAATCTCTTCAATATCTGCTGTGACATTGTAGACGATCTTCGGCCTGTTGCCCAGGGATGTGTTGCGCACATAGGTGGCAACCGGGCATCCGGCTTCCTCTGCATAGGTTTTCAGCAGGTCATACTCCACATCGCTGTAGCGGACATAGACACGGTTCTCATGCCTGATGTTTTCCTCTTTTTTCGGTCTTGCCATTTCTTTCTCACCATCCTCTCTTTTAACCGCCGCAGGCAGGAATCACAGGAACTGTGGCTATGGGGAATGCGGACAGCACACACCTATGGCTCATTTTTGAGCCTTAGCTTTCAGATGCGCCAGCATTACCGGGAGAGCCTGCCTCTCACGCTGCGACTATTTTTAATAGGAGCCAATCCGCACAACGACACACGTTTGCGGATAACCGAGGGAATGGGGAAACGGAATCCCCATCAAGTTTGCCGAGCTGCCGGAACCCACGAAGTGGGTTTTGAGCGGCTATAGGCGAATCTTGCGCTAAACAGCAGTCCCTTCATCTATTCGATTGAAAAACGGCTTTTGACAAGCCCTTTTTGACCCTTTATTGAAAAATTTGAAAAATCTTTTCCAGAATGGCTTGTCAAATCGCCAAATTGAATCGAATAAGTGAAAGGGGAATTTTGCGCGGCGGAGCTGCGGATTTTCTTTTCAATTTATTGATAAGGAGACGAAGCTCATGGAGAAAAAGATCAGTCAGGGGTATCAGGATGTTATGACACTGGAAGAACTGAAAAGAAAATCGGAAGTTGACCCGGCAACTGTAGATAGGGAGACCCTTGTGGATGTAAAGGATGTGCATATCAGGACAGACCTTAATGATTCGGAGAGAATGCTTGATTATATTCAGCAGATCAAGAACCCGTACTGTTATCTTAGCAATGGCATGGTCGTTAAGATCAGCTTTTCAGGGAAGAAGCCGTTGCAGGAATGCCTGAAGGAATCCATTTTCTGAAAGCAAAGGAAAAATTTCAATGATCATCAGAGAAATAAGATTCCACTTTAGCGCTTTAAAGTGTTGACAATAAGCCGGGGCTGTGCCATAATTGTGATGGGTCAAAACAAAAAAGAGCAATCAGAAGCCAACGATTTCCTGGTTTATTGTCTTAGGACAGATAAAAAAGGAGGTTGTTGGCTTTATGTATTTTCAGAGGACGAATCAAATCTTATGCGGTGACTATGTGCGTCTTTCCAGAGAGGACGGCGATAAGCTGGAGAGCGACAGCATCCGCAATCAGAAAGAACTTCTTGCTGAATATCACAGAAAGCATCCAGAAATGAAGCGAGTGGATGAGTATGTTGATGACGGTTACAGTGGGACGGATTTTGACCGGCCCGGCTTCAAGCGTATGCTGGAGGATGCCGGTAAAGGAAAAATCAACTGTATCATCGTCAAGGACTTATCACGGCTCGGCAGAAATTACATTGAGACAGGAAGATATCTGGAGAAAATCTTTCCATCAATGGGAATCAGGTTTCTTGCGCTTAATGATAATTACGACAGTGCGGATGAAAGCAGTGACAGCGATCATATCATTGTTCCTTTTAAAAATTTAATCAATGACGCCTACTGCCGGGACATCTCTATTAAGATACGAAGCCAGCTGGATGTGAAACGCAGGAATGGAGAATTTATCGGAAGCTTTGCCGGGTATGGATATTTGAAAGACCCTGCAGATAAAAACCATCTGATTGTTGACGAGTATGCAGCCAACATTGTCCGGTTGATTTTTAAGTGGAAACTTGACGGCATGAGTTCACAGCATATCGCAGCACAGCTGGATGAGATGGGTGCATTGCCGCCGCTGGAGTATAAGCGTATGTGCGGATTGAATTTTAATAGTGGATTCAGAGCCGGGAAAAATCCAAAGTGGTCAGTGGTGTCTGTAAACAGAATCATGCGGAATGAGCTTTATACCGGAGTCATGGTACAGGGAAAAAGAAAAAAGATCACCTACAAGCTGAAAGAAAGTCATGCTGTAGATGAGCGGGACTGGATCAAAGTGCCTGGAACGCATGATGCAATCATTCCAAGGCCAGTTTTCGATCAGGTGCAAAAACTGTTAGAGCTGGACACGCGGACTGCCCCGGATGAGGACACGGTTTATCTTTTTTCCGGTTTCCTTCAATGCGGGAGCTGTGGCCAGAACATGGTCAAACGGTGCAGCAGCAAGGGCGGGAAGAAATATCATTATTATCATTGCTCCACATATAAAAACGGGGATGGTTGTACTTCCCATCTGATCAGCGAAAGCAGGCTGACGGAAGCAGTCCTGGTTGCTGTCCAGAATCAGGTGGTGCTGCTAATGGACGCAGAAAAGATTATAACGGCTGTCGGTCAGAGTGCGCTGGAAGATTACAGTGTAAAGGTAGTGGACACTCAGCTGTTGAAGCTGGAAGAAGAGGTGAACCGCTATCAGGATTTAAAGACGCATCTTTATGAAGATATGCAGGACGGTATCATCAGCCGGGAGGAATTCAGGGATTTGAACAGCCGCTTCACAAAACAGATGAAGGCATCTCAGGAAAAGGCGGCAGAGCTCAAAGAGAAAAAGGAGAGACTTCTGTCAGAGAAGAATCAGGTGCAACCGTGGCTGGAAGGGTTCCGGGAGTTTCGCAGCATTGATCATCTGGAGCGAAAAGCCCTGACTGCTATCGTTGATCACATCACGGTGTACGGGAAGGATAATATTGAAATCCATTTCCGTTACGAGGACGAGATAAAGGAATTATTACAGCGGAGCGAAAACTATAAACAGCTTGGTTTTGTCAATGAAGGAAAGGAGACGGAGGCATGAGATGGGTCAGTTATACAAGAAGGGTCTCTTATAAAATAAATGCAGAGAATCTGCCGGACGTTATCCGCACTCAGAACGAACGGATAGAGGAATATATGAAAGCTAAAGGCTGGGAGATTGAGAAGAAATACTGTGACCGTAAAAATTCTCCTGATGCCACAGAAGCTTTTAACCAGATGGTTCAGGATGGAGTCAACAGAAGATTTGATGGAATTGTTTTTGGTTCTGTTTTTTACTTTGGCCGGTCATATGGAATTTTTAAAGAAGTAATTCATCAGACATTCTATCCTGCTAACATTCACTTCGCTATTGTGGAAGATAATTTTTGCAGCCTGGATAAGAGCAGGGAAGAGGTTGAAGCCTTTTTGGAAAAAAAGTATGGCGACTTTATTGGAGAAAACGCGAAAAAACTTTTTCAGAAATCATTGGACGATGGATGCTTCGGTACAAGTGCGGCAAGGTATGGATATGTATATTCAGAGGATAGAAAAGAATTGTTGATTGATGAAGAAGCGGCAAACACAGTCCGGTATATTTTCCAGTTGTATGTGGAAGGATTAACGTTTGCTGAGATTGGGAGAAGACTGGATGAACGTGGAATTGATCGCCCAACCAAACATAGAGCAAAGCTTGCAGGGCGTGACGTTGATATGAGTGACGAGAAGAAATGGAGCCCATCTGTTATCAAGGAAATTTTGAAATGGCCTGTTTATACTGGAGAGGGAATATGCAAGATAGACGGCAGAGATTTTAAGATGACCGCGCCTGTAATTGTAAGCTGTGAAGTATACAGCGAGGCACAAAAGAGGCTTGCTACACGTCCCTATCGAAAAAGAGTGGGGAATCGGAAAGATCAATTTCTATTGACACAAAAGGTTCGGGATAAGTCTACGGGAAATTTTCTTGTTTGCAGAGCTTCCTCTAATAAAATCGGCAAGCGGGTTTATATGAGAAAAACATATGCTGCACCCTCAGTAAAGGATGGAAGGAGAAACTATATTCCGCAGGATGAAGTCCTCAATGCGATTAGGAAATTTCTGCAACATGAAAGGGCGCTGGCATCATATATTCTGAAAAAACTGGGAGGCAAAGAGAAAGAGGCATTTGAGATGGCCAGCCTTGCTGATTATCGTGAGCAGGCACAGATGGTATTTGAAGAGCTTCAAAATCTTTGCACTGAACGCATGGAGCGACATTTGGCTTATGAGTCCGGCAAAATGGATAGGGAAACTTATCAGAAGGATGAGCAGGCATATCAGGCGTCTTGTCAAAAATGTGAAGGTCGCTTCAAGGCTGTCATGGAAAAGACGGGAGAAATTAAAAGAGGATTCAGCAAAAGCAACAAGTGGTTGAAGCTGTTTCTCGATATCAATATTCCAGAGGAGTTGGATAAACAGCATCTCAACAGATGGATTGAGATGGTGGATATTGAAGACTTTGAAAAAATTGAAATTACGCCGAGGATGCATGAATGGAAGCAGATGTTGCCGGAGGAGTGGCTGAAGGCAGAATTGGAGGAAGGGTAAATGGCACGGAAAAGCAGAAAGAATTTGAATAAGCAGCAGACAGCAGAGATTGAAATACTGGAAGAGAAGAGAGTACAGAATAAAGCCGCGCTTAGGACAGGCGCATATGCCCGTCTTTCTCTGGAGAATGGTGGGAATGAAACAGACGATTCCCTCAAGACACAGATTAAGCTTGTGCATGATTACATAGCAGAACATCCTGATTTGATTCTTGCGGATACCTATGTTGACAATGGATATACGGGAACAAATTTCAACAGACCGGAATTTGAGCGCATGATGCAGGATGTTTGTTCAGGGAAAATTCAGTGCATTGTAGTAAAAGACCTTTCGCGTTTTGGTCGTGATTATCTGGAAACGGGACATTATCTGGAGACAATTTTCCCGCGGATGAATGTTCGGTTTATTGCGGTGACAGATAATTTTGATAACTCCAGAAAAGAAGATGTGGAGAGCCTTGCAGTGCCGATCAAGAATATGGTCAACAGTCTTTACGCGAAGGATATTTCCCGGAAGGTAACAGCTTATTTTGATGCACAGTGGAAGAAAAAAGATGCTCCGTTGATTTCATTGCCACCCTATGGATACCGCCTGAGTGAAGATAAGACGAGGTTTGTACCAGACGAGGAAACAGCGCGAACAGTTCGTGTGATTTATCATTGGCTGCTTGATGGACTATCCATGATAGAGATTGCAAACCGCCTGAAACTGTTGGGACTCCCTTCGCCTGCACGATGGCACCAAAGTAACGGGAGAAGGATTGGAAAGAGCATCGGTGAGTGGACGCCACAGGCTGTCAGGCGAATCGTAACGGCTCAGGAATATGCAGGAGATTTAATTCAGCATAAAACGGAAAAATCTCTGGATAAGGGGTTTTCAGTAAGACGTGTTGATAAGGAAGATTGGATTGTCCACAAGGACCACCATGAGCCTGTTATTCTCAGAGAAGATTTTGAGCTTGCACAGCAGGTCATCGAGAAAACTACGAGGGAGCATTATGAAGGCTGTGATCGGAATGCGGAAGATCGAGCAATGTTGCCCAACTATTTTAAAGGGATGGTGTACTGCGCGAGCTGTCGTAAGAAAATGGCTATAATCAGAAGACAGCATTCTGATAAGACTGGAAAACACAGCATTTATACATGCAAAAATAAAGCAGCTGCGTGTCCCAATATGTTTCAGCCGTATCAGATGAAATGGCTGATGATTGTTGTGATGGATCAAATCCATTCTTTCATCAAAGTATCCTGTGACAGAAAAAAATTACTCAAGGATATGATGGCTTCCAATAATGACGCGAATGCGTTTGCTTCTATGAAGAAGAAGGCGGCTTCTCTTGCTACGAGGATTGCCGATTCAGAAGAACGAAAGGAAAAACTGTATATAGATTATACAGAGGGCGTTCTGGACAAAGAAGAATATCAGTTTATGAAAGAACATTATATTTCCGAGAAACAGGAGATGGAGGCAAAATTGCAAGATGTGATGGATCATCTCCACCAGTTGGAAAAGAAAGCGCAAAACTTTATGAATCTGGCTAATCATCTGGAGGAATATCTGGACTGCCGTGATTTTAATCCAGAGCTGGTGAAAGAATTGGTGGATAGGATTTATATCGGAAAAGACAACACGCTGGAAATTCAGTTTAAGTGTGCTGATGTTTACATGGAGCTGGCAGAGTGTATGGAGGCGATAACGGATGAATGATTTTACGCTGGCGTTTTATTTGCGCCTTTCCATGTCAGACGGGGACTTAGGCTCCGATAACAAGGATGAAAGCAATAGCATTGAAAATCAGAGAATTCTCCTGCAGGAGTATGTGGACAGGCATGATGAGTTGCTTGGAGAGATCAAGGAGTACGTAGATGATGGATACACGGGGACAAATTTTGACCGCCCTGGTTTTCAGAAACTGTTGGAGGATACGAAAGCGGGGATGGTACAATGCATTCTCGTGAAAGATCTTTCGCGTCTTGGCCGTGATTACATTGGTGTAGGTGATTATATAGAGCAGATTTTTCCTGTTCTTGGGGTAAGGTTCATTGCCGTGAATAATCATTTTGACAGTGCATCGCACGGCGGTGTAGGGATGGGGCTTGATCTGGCGGTAACGAACCTGATTAACAATCTATACAGCCGTGATATATCTAAAAAAGTGAGATCGGCTGTACGGGTAAAATGGAAACAGGGATATGCCACAGCTGCAGATGTGCCTTTTGGATATATAAAGGATACGGAAAACAAAGGAAAGTGGAAGATTGATCCGGTAGCTTCCAAATACGTGCGCAGGGTATTTGACCTTGCGTTGGAAGGGCGTAACACATCGCAGATTGCTTATCGGCTGAACGAGGAAAAAATTCCGACACCTGGTTTATATCTTAAGGGGAAAAGAAGTAACATAGTGGGAATTGTTAGTCCTGACAGTGAATTATTATGGAATCCTGCTAAAGTTTGGATTACGCTCAATAAATATGAATACACGGGTGCCCTTGTCATGGGGAAAAAGAAAACGTTGATGCTGGGCAGCGAGACGAGAGTACGAGTTCCGAAAGAAGATCAGATAGTTACAGAGGGTGCGCATGAAGCGATTGTGACCCATGAGGAATTTGAGGCTGCCAGAGAGGTGATTCATACTGTTGGCAAAGGATGTGTCGTGAATAAAATAGAGTTTCCTTTGAGAAAGTTTGTCCGCTGTGGGACATGCAGACGGTTGATGGAGTATAGAATTTTTGAGGGTGAAGGGACATTTCGTTGTGGGCATAAACGCAGTACCGGTATCCACTCTTCCTGCTATGGCGGAAGGTTCAGGGAGCCGATTGTTAATGCGAACGTCTCTTTTGCAATCCATAATATGCTGCACACGGCAAA
Source organism: Clostridiales bacterium (assembly GCA_021203685.1). Classification (GTDB taxonomy): domain Bacteria; phylum Bacillota; class Clostridia; order Oscillospirales; family Oscillospiraceae; genus Onthomonas. The sequence continues at coordinate 19,847 of JAJQAS010000040.1, forward strand.
GTTTTTGCAGGGAAAGCTGCAGCAAGACAGTGTTGCAAAGTCAGTGAGTCTGGAATTGCCCGATATAGATAAGTTACGGAAAGAGCAGGAAGTCCTTAATGAGGAACGGGTGCGCCAGTATGAGGCATATGCGGATGGCGTGATCGGAAGAAACGAATATATTAGCAAAAAACAGAAGATTTCAGAGCAGATTGATGAGATACAGAGAAAAATCAAACAGTGTGAAGAAATCCTGCAGGAAGAAGATGAAGAGGCATCAGAAATCAGACAGATCACGGAAAGGGCTGATTCTATACCGATTTCCAGCAACCTGACCGCTGAAATGGTACAGGCATTTGTGGAAGTAGTGTATCTCTATGGAGACAACAGGATGGAAGTAGTATTCAAGTGTGGAGATGTGCTGGATGAAGCAGTAGACCGCTACTTGATAGGTTTGGGGCTGCAAAAAAATGAGGATGGGACATGGTTGTATCCCGAAGAGAATGGAGGAAATGATGATGAAGCTGATTAAAATAGGATTGAAACTGATACTTCTGCCGGTTTTGTGTGTGGCGTGGATGATGAAGTGGATTGGGAACTTCTGCGTATTCTGTTCGGCGTGGATATTCCATGTGCTGGCATTTATTATTGCCATAACAGCCGTGTTGAGTCTTGGATTTGGACTTGAGGATGGTGCAACCGTGGTACGGATGCTGGGCGGAGCTTTCGTTCTGTTTCTGATTCCACATGTCGCGTCGTATATTGTGGCGGCGGTATCGGTGCTGCATTCAGCAATCCATAGATTTATCTGGCATTGAACAGGAAAAGAGGAGACAGAGACTTTGAATGCCAGAGGTCATTGAACATTACAGCCTAAATGGGCAATAATGTTCAATGTGGTTGACCGCTGTTGAGATTGAATGGACTATAATCTTATATTCGCAAGATTTTCTATCTATCCATCTGATTAAGCTGAGTAAGGTTGCAAAAAAAGTGCTTGGATGAAAGGAAGATTGCAAGGTTGCAAATTCCTGATTACAAAAGGTACATGCCAGCAGAGACAACTTGTAATTTCATAAGGTTCAAAAAATAAAGCTCCAACTGGAAACCATAATTTACGGTAACTGGTTGGAGCTTTTTATTCGTCAGAGTTATCCGGCACGAAGCGTAGGACATCGTTCGGAGTACAGTCTAACAATATACATAGCTTTTCTATCGTTCTGGCAGTTATGTTCTTATTTTCGCGGAGCTGCTGCATTGTCCGGTAATCTATGCCGCTGTTAAGGAGCGCATACTGTGATACACCGCGTTTTTTCATCGTTTCCCATAATGGGCTATAATCTATCATATGCGCCTCCCTTTCCAAAGACTTATGATTGACCTAAGTATAGTGACGGCTGTAAACTAATTTATAGTGAATATATTCACTATGACGAAAACTGTTTATCCGCATGTGTTGAAAATGGAAAGGTGGTCGGCAAGGATGCAAGATTGCAAGGCTGCAAAGAGGTGAAAGAGAAATCAAGTGGGAATGTCATGATTGTGATGTGCCTGTGCAGAAAACGCAATAATAATTTCGCATTGTTACAAACTGTCACTTGTCTGCGACCATCTGTCAACAGGTTCATGATATGATGAACCAAAGAAATGATGCGGCGTCATAGTGTGGAAAGGCGAGGCCGAGGCGCATGATTGAGACGTTGGGAAGCAAATTGAAGAAACTAAGGGAGAGCAGACGGCTCAACCAGGAACAGGTCGCAGCAATTATAGATGTTACGAGAAGCGCAATCTGTACATATGAAAATGATAACAGGCAGCCGTCCTATGATATACTGGTGCGCCTTGCGCAGCTGTACCGTGTTACGACAGATTATCTGCTTGGATGCCAGAGCAGAAAAATGATTGATGTGAGCAATTTAAGCGCGAGAGACGTGGCGATTGTTCAGGTCTTGATTGTGGAGATGGAGAGACGGACAGAAGAGAATAGTGATGGTGATGAATATGGGGACGCAGGAAGCAATGACAAATAAAAAACTGTATGAGTATTATTCCTCTGTGTCCTCGACGAAAGTTGAGTGGCTTTGGTATCCCTATATTCCGTTTGGCAAAATCACTCTGCTTCAAGGAGACCCTGGCGATGGAAAATCTACACTTGCGTTAAATATTGCCGCTGCCGTTACAAAGGGCAGTTCCCTTCCGGATGATATGAAGCTGGAAAAACCTTTGAACGTAATCTATCAATGCCCGGAAGACGGAAGCTCTGCTACGATAAAGCCCCGTCTGATGTGTGCCGGGGCTGACTGCAGCAGGATTGTCTATATCGTAGACGCAGAGGAAAGGCTGACGTTGGATGATCCGAGAATTGAAAAAACGGTTGCTGATACAGGGGCAAGACTGCTTGTTTTGGATCCATTGCAATCGTTTTTACGACAGGATGGAGAAATGCAGAGCGCTGGGAAAATG
>JAJQAS010000229.1 GCA_021203685.1 Clostridiales bacterium
AAAGCCGCACCAGAAAGACCACGGACAGCTACACCTACGGCTACGTGGAAATCACGTACTAACTAAGGAGGGCAAAACACCATGGCTTACATCATCACCTGCGCATTTATCGCGCTGGACTTTATCACCGGGCTGATTCAGGCGGCGGCAACCGGCACCTTTTCCAGTTCCATCATGCGGCAGGGGCTTTTCCATAAGCTGGGGCTGCTGCTGTGCATCGCGCTTGGAGTCCTCGTGGACTACGCGCAGGGGTTCCTGGAACTGGGCGTGGCGGTCCCCGTGGCGGGGGCCGTGTGCGCGTACATCGTGATTATGGAAATCGGCTCCAGTCTGGAAAACATCTGTAAAATCAACCCGGACCTTATGCCGGACAAGCTGACCGCCCTATTCGGAGTGACTACGGAGGACGAAGAAAATGGCTAAACTGATTGCCGACATCTCCAAGCACAACGGCACCGTCACTATGGCCACCATGGCAAAAAAGGTAGACGGTCTTATCATCCGGGCCGGATACCGCAGCGCGGGGAGCGGCACCCTAACCACCGACCCCAAGTGGGCCACCAACATCAAGAACGCCGTGAAGCAGAGCCTCCCTGTGGGCGTGTATTGGTGGACTACCGCCAAAAGCACCGCAGAAGCAAAGGCAGAGGCGGAATATCTGCTGAACCTCATCAGCGGCTACACCCTGTCCTTCCCCGTTTGGCTGGACTTGGAGTATTACGACACCAAGCGGACGGGTCGGGCGGATAACCTTTCCAAGGCCAACCGCACCCAATATGCTGTGGCCTTTCTGGAGGCCATCGAGGCGGCGGGATATGACGCTGGTGTGTACTGCAACAAGGACTTCTGGAGCGACAGCCTCGACAACTCCCAGCTGCAGACTTACGCCCGGTGGATTGCCCGGTACGGCTCCAGCTGTGGGGTGGACTGCGATATGTGGCAGTACACCAGCAGCGCAAAGGGCAGCACTTACGGGGCCAGCTCCGACAACATCGACCTGTCCCATTGCTACACCGATTTTATCAGCGGGGCAAAATCCCAGTTCGCCACCGCTACCACCACCACGGAGGAGGAAACGCACGATATGGATACTTTGCGCAAAGGCGATAAGGGCCAGCAGGTCCGCGCCCTTCAGATGCTTCTGGGCGGTCTGACCGTTGACGGCATCTTTGGGACCAACACCGAGACCGCCGTCAAAGCCTGGCAGAACAACTACGGCTTGGACGCTGACGGCATCTGTGGGCCGAAAACCTGGGCCGCGATTTTGGGCGGCTGATTCTATCCATCTATCCACCCAAACGCGCGATTAACGCGCACAAGCGTTAAAATACGCGCATAATACGCGCGCGAGCGCATGATTAAGGCCACATCGGACTTGTTCCGGTGTGGCCTTAATTTTTTGAGATTTTTTAATTTTTTCTGAAAAAACGCTTGACAATGCATCTCTAAAGATGTATAATAAGAGCATAAAGAAGAGGGAGGACAAACCCATGAAGCTCTACCACGTGACCAACGCACAGTTCGATAAGTTCGACACCGCTTATCTGAACAGCGCCAGCGAGAGCCGCACCGTTTCCGATGAGATGGAAAACGTCAGCAAATTCGGGTTCTGCTTCGTCCGTGAGGATGAGTTGGATACCCTGCTTGAAGTGTACGGCGAAGATTTTGGCAAGCACATCGCCGAGGTGGAGCTGGACGATGACGCTGATGAGAACTTCGAGAGCGATTATGATTCCTTCGCCGCCTGGCTGGAAGCAGAAGGCACCGAAACTGTCCGTGAGAGCCTGGAAGAGGACGGCATTGATTATGTCGAACTTTTCAACGGCAGCTTTTGGGAAATCATCCCTCTGCACCTGGACGATCTTTCTGCCATCGAATGGATTGCTTGAAATTGAAAGGAGAAAATTATGGGAAATGTTTACTTTGAGCTGTGGAATGAATCCACTGTTGGGAAAGCATATAAAGCGCCCCATATTATTTTGCAAACTTGCATGGTAGAGGGCACGGACGGCGAAACAATTCTAGCGAATTGCACCGCCGATGCCGCCATTCTGTGGGGTGGGGATGAGCCGGAGCGGGTCCCTGCCGTGTATATATGTGAGCAACGGCAGGACGGCGGTGAAAATTGGGAAGGAGTCTGCTTCAATGCCTCCATGGAGGATATGTCTACGGTAGATGATTTTATGGAGTATTGTCGGGAGCACACCGACGATTTTACTGGATACTACGAAGTGGTTGAAAGCGTGAAATTTGATGATTAAACTCAATTCCGGGGACAAGTTCGGTAATCTGACGGTGGTTGGCCCCGCGCCACCGTCAGAGAAATACCCCAAAAAGCGCATGTGGCAATGCCGGTGCGTCTGTGGGAAAACCGTTGACATTCCTGCATCTTACCTCACGCACGGGGTGGTGACTTCCTGCGGATGCAGACGAACTGCCGCCCGGAAGGACATCACCGGACAGCGGTTCGGGAAGCTGACAGCAGTTGCTCCGACAGGCAAAAACCACAGTGGGAGAACTGTTTGGCTGTGGCGGTGTGACTGTGGTGGTACGGTCGAAGCCACGGCCAGTTCTGTTCAAAGCGGCCGGACATCCTGCGGATGCGGGAAAAAACGGACAGAAAAAGAAAATATAGAAAATGCACATGCGGCCGTCCCTCTTGTGGACGGAACAAATCTATCCCTGATTAAGCCGGGCGTACAATATAAAAGCAACACATCCGGCTACAAAGGGGTGTCCTGGCATAAACGCCAGGGAAAGTGGCAAGCGAGGATAACCGTCAAAGGAAAAACGATCCACCTTGGATATTACGCAAAGGTGGAGGACGCAGCCAAGGCCCGCGCCCGCGCGGAAGGCGATTATTTCGAGCCGATTATAGAGGCACACAAAAAGGAGGATTAAATGCTGATTTCGATTAAGGAGTATGCGGCCAAACATGGCCGCAGCCCCGTATCTGTCCGCCAATTGGCGGCGCGGGGCGGACTGGAAACCGCACAGAAAATGGGCCGTGACTGGTTCGTTGACGAAGACGAGCCGTACCCGGACCATCGTAGAAAAGAGCAGCGGCGGGTTGACACCGCCGCAAAGCCGTGATACAATATCCAAATTCTCCTGTGGTGGACGCTCCACAGGAGCGGCCCCAGCAATTCCGGGGCCAGGGACTTGAAACTTAATCCCAAGGGGAAAGCGGCTTGAGAAATCGGGCTGCTTTCTTTTTTTGAATAAATTTGTGTCGAAAAACCACTAGTTTTGTCGAAAATTACCAAA
>JAJQAS010000290.1 GCA_021203685.1 Clostridiales bacterium
GCCTCGAAATTTTGCTTTTTCGAGTGTCTACTCTAAGGGGACTATATCATTCGTCCAGTGGGGCTTTGATACCCGGCAAGTCACGGCTGGCCCGGCAGACGAAGGTGTGTTGTATCACCGCCAGGTCTTCCCCCACCCGGAACAGCAGCAGGGTGGTGACAAAGTCGTTTGTCTTTCCGTAGTCCAGCGCCCCGATACAAGGCAGGCCGGTCAGGTCCGGCAAGGGGCGGTTGGTGGCTAGGATGTCCTCCCAGCTTGCAACCTCGGTCTCCTGGTTGCCCACTGGAAAATTCATACGTTTCGCCATAAACTCCGGCCAGTATTCCTGGTTATATGGCATGTCCAAAACTTCCTTCTCAATGGTTTCCCGCAAAGTCGGGAACCACGGGAGGGAGGGGACGGCCTTGATCCAACAGTCCGGTTTGTTCCATTCCGCCTCTGCCTCAATACGGCAGATGAAGGGGAACGTCCGGTTTTTCGGGTTGTACTGGGAAAGGATGTCCTGGTTCTGGTCCATCTGGCGGTCAAAAACTGCTCCCCGGACGTGTCCGTTGGTGGAAATGGTGATGCAGCGCCCGTCTTTGCGCTTGCCCAGGCCAGATTTCAGGGTGTTGATATTTGTAAAATCCAAATACTCGTGGATTTCGTCCAGGATGATGCAGCCGGTCCGTTTGCTGTCCTTGCCCCGCTTGGAACTGGTGTTGAAGCGCAGGGTGGAACGGGTGGCCCGCCCTGTCACAGCGGTCAGCGTGGCGTTAAAATTGGCCTTTAGGGTTTCTCCCAGTTCTTTACTCTCCGGGTTCGTGATGATGTCATGCACGTCCATGAAGCTGGTCTTCGCCTGTCCCTCGGAGTTTGCCAGCAGGTCCACGTCATAGCCCGTGATTCCATGGGCCGGGCTTAGAAAGTAAAAGGCCAGAAAGCTGATAAAGCCATTCTTGCCGGATCCACGGCCCAGGATGATGCGGATGTCGGTGAAATATATCCGGCCCGTGTCCCGGAATCGGATGCCGACAATGACGGCGAACAGGAACACTTCCCAAGGCAACAGCTCAAACGGGAAATACTTTTGCATGGCCAGGCCCGCCGTGACTTTTTCATCGTCCACGTACACGTCGGGCCGCTCCAGCGCCGGGAGAAGTACATTTGCCAGCAGCTTGTCTTGTTCCTGGCAGTGGTTGATTATCCCGCTTCGTATGTCCTCGATGTAGGGGTCCAGGTAGCGGCTATAGCGGGGGGAGGCCAACCGGACCGCCGCCCTTCTCCGGCGGCTTCAGGCCCAGAAAGGCCAAAATCTCGCGCATGGATCGCTCCACCTGCCGGGCCTGCGAGATGTTCTTTTCGCTCACCCGCCGGTTGCCGTCGTCGTCGGTGTATTTTGATTCCTTGTTCAGGGCTTTCAGGAGGCCGTAGAAAATCATGTACTGCTCCACCATTGCCAGATAAACCGGGTCGGTCAATTCTTTCTCCTCCAGTTGGGCCAGGAGATTTTTCTTGATTTGTGCGCGTGTCACCGCCATTGTTTTTCACCACTTTTCGCCGCTTTTGTGTAAGTGTTTTTCGAAGGTTTTTCCAAGAAATTTTTCGGGTGCTTACTTATTTACCCCTAAAGCCCCCAACGGATGCCGAAAATTTTTGAAAATCCAATCTGGCCCGCTTTGCTAGGCCCCCTTTCCGTTGTGAGCCGCCCCCGCTTTTACCCCCAATAGGGGGTAGGGGGGTGTCACCAACGTTCCGGCGTCAGCGGCGGCGACGCAGGCTTTCCGGATCCGTAGCCAAACCGCCCATGCCGTCGGTTGTGGCAGTCCTCGCACAGCGCCCAGAGCTGCTTGCGCTTGACGCCGTGGCTGTCGATGTAGTAGAGGGACAGGGCCAGCTCCGGGTAGTCTTTTACCGGCCTGTCGTGGTGGACCTCTGTGGCCGGTGAGATCACCGCCGGAGTCTTGACCCGGCAGTCCTCGCACTCCCCGTGCGCCGCCGCCAACACCTGCTCCCGCAACTGGCGGAACTCCGGCGTCTTGTAGAATTGATATAGCTTGCCCTCGGCGGCCAGCGCAGGGATCCACTTGCGCAGCGCCTCCGGCGTAAGATAGTCAGGTCTGTTCATCGTTAAAAATAACAAAACCGCCCCGATTGGGGCGGTTTTGCCGTACAGAAAGGAGAAGAGTTTCATCTGCTGGCGGGCGGCTCATGCGCCGCCATGGAGTTGTCCATCCCCAAGCAACTCCGGGACGCCAGCATATCCAGGGGCAACCAGAATTGCACTGGCGCAGCGTTACGTTGACACCGTGCCTCATTTTTACGTCCGAGGCATATATAGTCAGAAAGGAGGCACAATGGAAAAAGGGGATGTAATTCCTTGCAATCTGATTTTACCGTATTTGGAGCGGACAAAACGGACATGTCACTGCCGTTCCAAAAAACGTGTGCAAATCTTCCTGACGCTGTCCGCCGTGTTGTTCCCGCCGATGCTGGCAGCCACCTGCTGCCACGGCAGGCCGTCCACGAATCGAAGATGGAAAATCATCCGTGCCAGACTGTCCGGGATGTCGGCGATATACCGCTCCAGTCTGGCCCGTTCCCGGATGCACCGCTCTTGTTTGCGGAGGATGATGGCCTGCAAGCCGGCGATTTCCTCCGGCGAACCATTTGCCCGTTGCAGATTGTCCAGGTTTCGCTGGTCAATCTCAATTTCGCGGTTCAGCCAATAGAGCTGGTTCAGCTCAGCGGTAGTCATAGTCCATCTCCGTATCCGCCCCAATTGCGGGCCAGCTTGCATATAGCTTCCGCCGCTTCGGTGGCTTCCTCCACTGTGACTCCCGCTCTTGCAATGGCTTCTGCGGGGCTAATGTCCGGCTCCTGCGGCAGCGGCGGGCGGCTCCTGTCGGCCCATCCAGCCGCCTTGCACAGTGCTACGGCAAACAGTGCCAAGCCAACGACAAGAATCGCTCCCGCAGTGATTTTCAAAATTGTTATCATGTCGCTCCCTCCAATGTCTGTTGATCCGCGTATGTCCCGGCGTACTTCGCGGCGCGAGCATCGGCCCACGTCAGCTTTTGTGCCGACCTTACTGCCCCCGCAATGTCCACCAGCTCCCCCGCAAAATCCAGCTTATTATCTGCGCCCATGTCGGACGGGAACACGATCCCCGCCAGAAACAGCCCCTCTTTGACGGCAATGTACAGGCCCAGCCGCTCGCTGTGGCGGACGGCGTACTGCACGA
>JAJQAS010000268.1 GCA_021203685.1 Clostridiales bacterium
TCAATCGCTATGGATTTTTTAGGTGTTCAACTTCATTTTACAATCGACCACAATTTCATTTTCCTTATAAATCTTCATTCCCTGAATCAGCTGTTCCCACTTTTGATCTGCGGGGTTGTCGCCGTCAGATTCATTGCAAATGAAGAACCTGCCGCCGTCTCGCAGGACTCGATGAACCTGGGCAAAGGACTCTGTCAAACCCGGCCAAAAGTAGACTGTTTCAAAAGCGGTCGCCAGGTCGAACGTGCCGTCGGCAAAGGAAAGCTCCCTCACATTTTCGCACTGAATGTTGCAGCGTCCTGCCCGAATCGCCTTTGCGTTGACCTTTTTGCTTTTCTCCACGCTGACTTCCGAATAGTCCGCGCCTGTGACCTTCCCGTTCGGGCAGCGTTTCAGGAGTTGCGCCACATTCGCCCCGCCGCCGCATCCGATCTCAAGGATGTTCAAGTCACTCTCCAGTATCAAATGGGACAGGCCCCATTTCGCAAGTGCGGCGTGGCCGCCAATGTTCATGGTCGTCACCATGATTTTCCCGCCCAAGCCCTCCGGCTTGCAGGTATTTTGAAAGAAACCCATATTTAGTCCTCCTCGTAATTGATCCACTCTATAATCGTCTTTTCCGCATCTTCAACAGCAGCAAGACATTCCTGTTGATGTTTCCCGAAGCTTTTATACATCAGTCCAACGAAGGGAAGCAGGCGGTACAGCAGCTTTTCCCGCTTTCTGTTCGGCATCATGCCTGTCAGATGGCTCACATTTTTATAAATGACGGCCTTCATTTCCTTCTCATACTTCACTCCCGCCAGATACGCCTCCATTTTTCTGACAGAATACGTAGAGGGCCACGCCTCATCCTTGTCGCCTGCAATCAGCAGGATTCTCGCATTGCTCTTTTCCAGTGGAAGAAAAGCTTCCTGCTCCCGCACTTTGTCCTGATAGGCGTTATAATAAGAAATCCACATTCCCATGACTGGATAATCCGCTGCAGGTGCTTTCTGATACTTAGCTGCTTTTCCATCAGAAAAATCCGCCGATATGAACGGAATATCCTCTCCCCGAAAGGTTGCAACGCTGTGTCCGGACATATGTTTTTTAGACTTGTCCGACCCTTCAAACGGAACGTGCGTCGGGGATACCAGAATCACATTTTCGATACCACCAAAATATACTGCGGTCAGCACAGCAAAAATGGAACCCATGGACATCCCGTAGGTGCTGATATGCGAATATCCTCTGACTGCAAGGCAATGAAGCGCCGATTCAAACATCTCAAGTGGTATGCGGTCAGGCGAATCGGGAAGACCTTCCGCGCCGAAAAGCGATACAGCCATCCCTGTCATTCCGTAATCTGCGAAACGCTCCGCTATCTTGATTCCGGGCAGCAGACTCTTTTCGCCACCCATCATCACGATAACCGCTTTATCACATACGCTGTCGGGTGCAGCAAGATGGCCTGCAAATCCATGCTCCTGATAAGTGAAATGTTCATATTTCATCTGTCGATCTCCCTGTATCAGCTTTTTTGCTCAGGATATCAGAATCTTTCATTTCCACACCTGTTCGATCCACCGGACACATTCCTCACCCATGATGATGCGTTCCTTTGCACACTCCTCCGGGAACTGTTTTTCAGACTTGATAAACCATCGAATTGCTGACCCGCAGTTTTCCAGCATCATGTGACTCATATGGTCAAAACAAATATGCTGATATGGATATGGAAAATCATGCTCCTCCAATCGTTCCGCTATCTTTTGGCCACTTTCCGCCGACGGCCAAATAGTATCTGCTTTCGTAGAAAAGAGCAGAATGGGAGCTTTTATTTTTTCTACAGGAATGATGGATTCCGGGTTGATGGCCTTCCCTGTGTTAAATTCCAGTATGTTGAATTCCCTGTGCCTGAGAATCTCTCGTGCTATGGGAAAACGCCTTGTTTTATACGGTGTAAATGGCAGCTCCCGTCCCTGATAACTCCAGCAGGATGTACCAAACGGTCTTTTTCCGGCTGTCATTCCCTCGCTGTAAAACCATGATGGGGTTTTCAGGATGACCATGCTAAGTTCAGAAAACTGTATTGCGGCAGCTGCGGCATATTCCGCTCCCTTAGAGACTCCTTCAATCCCGATTTTTTCATACCCCTGCGCGGTCAGCCATCTGATCGCTTCCTCGATATTTTCAAGTCCTACCCGGCTCAGATACCGGGCGGAATGTTTTGTCCCGAAATATCCCAGTGCAAATGCCGGGACGCCCATACTCTGTAAATACCGGGCGAGCTTTTCAGCGTGCTCCAGACCGCCCTCGCTACCGGACAGAGTGATGACCACTTTACCTTTTCTGCCTGATGCAGGGAATAATACAGCATCCGCATTGCATAAGGTTACCCTGATATTACTCACTTGCTTCTCCTCCTGCTATTGCGCATTTATGATTTCGGTGTAGATACAGCCAGGCCAGTATACATCCGAACCACAATACCATGCTCTCGCTCATCAGGCCGTTGGTAAAGGCCAGACGGAATGCGCTGTCCGGCATGAGCAGGGTTATCAGCTTCAGCACAAGATAGAAAATCAGTGGATTGGACAGAGCCATCTGCCGCGGCAGGGCGCTTTGTCCACGCAATACCAGCCAGCCCCAATAGAGGTAGGGCGGCAACATCAGCGCCTCGCTCACCGGGACAAGCCAGGAAAAATGTGAAAAGACTGCCTCCGAAACCGGAAGAGCAGCGGAAGCGTACCCGTTTCCACTCATCCAGGCGAAGCCATACAGAAGCATAATGTAAAACAGATGAAGGCACAGCCATGGGGTCAGGCTGAATGTGGTCAGGTAGTGGTAGACTTTTTGCCGTCCTTCTCCAGTGATCAGTTCCCCAATCGCAAACAGCGCAATCCCGTATAGGATGATGCCGGGAAAGGCCAGTGCCATGGCCAGATTGTTGCGCCAGGGGTCGATTTCCGTCGCTCCAGTCGTCAGCCAGGAGATTGTCCCGGAGTAGGCCGTGTCGCCGTAGAGCATGAGCCAATCCCCCGCACCAAAGCACACACAGCCCAGTAGCCCGCAGAAAAGGGCGAGGGTAATCTTTTTATCGTTTGACATGTTTCATCCCTCTTTCCCTATCGCTCTACCAAATCCACGTCATCATCAGGGAAATGATAACCCCTCCCATGCCAAACACCGGCAGCATGGGCAGCATGGCCTTCACATGGAACCATTTCTGATGATA
>JAJQAS010000052.1 GCA_021203685.1 Clostridiales bacterium
TCCTGCTTGATGTTGCGGATGGTGGCCCGGCTCAGCTCCATGGCGGTGACGGCGTCCAGCAGGTCGGAGCGGATGAGGACCACGTCCGCCGACTCGATGGCCACGTCGGTGCCCGCGCCGATGGCCAGGCCCACATCGGCCCGGGTCAGGGCGGGGGCGTCGTTGATGCCGTCGCCCACCATGGCCACTTTTTTGCCCTGCTGCTGCAGGTCGGAGATGACCCGCTCCTTCTCCTGGGGCAGCACCTCCGCCACCACCTGGGTCACCCCCAGCTCCCGGCCGATGGCCTCGGCGGTGCGGCGGTTGTCGCCGGTGAGCATGACCACATCGATGCCCATCTCCTGGAAGGCGGCGATGGCCTCCCGGCTGGTGGGCTTCGCCACGTCTGCCACGGCGATAAGGCCCAGCAGATGATTTTCCTCCGCGAAGAACAGGGGGGTCTTGCCCTGGTCGGCCAACTGGTCGGCCACCGCCGGGGGAACGGCCACGCCGGATTCCTCCATCAGCCGCAGGTTGCCTGCAGAATACTTTTTACCCGCGATTTCCGCTCTCAACCCCTTGCCGGGCACGGCCTCAAAGTGTTCCACCGGCAGCAGGGCGAGGCGTTGCTCTTTGGCGGCGGTGACGATGGCCTCCGCCAGAGGATGCTCCGAAGCGGACTCCAGACTGGCGGCCAGGGTCAGCAGACGGGTCTGGGTGATGCCCTGAGCGGGCAGCAGGTCGGTGACCTGGGGTTTGCCCTGGGTGATGGTGCCGGTTTTGTCCAAAACCACGGCGTTGATGCTGTGCAGCGTCTCCAGGGCTTCGGCGGACTTGAACAGCACCCCCAGCTCCGCGCCCTTGCCAGTGCCCACCATGATGGCCACGGGGGTCGCCAGACCCAACGCGCAGGGGCAGGAGATGACCAGCACCGCCACGCCCGCGCTGATGGCTCGTGTCACGGTGCCGGTGAGGAGCATCCACACGACAAACGTCACCAGCGCGATGCACAGCACCACCGGCACGAACACACCGGCCACTTTGTCCGCCAGCTTGGCGATGGGGGCCTTGGAGGAAGAGGCGTCCTCCACCAACCGGATGATTTGCGAAAGGGTGGTGTCCTCTCCCACGCGGGTAGCCCGGAGGGTAAAGGTACCGTTTTTGTTGATGGTGGCCCCGGAGACCTTGTCGCCGGGGAACTTTTCCACCGGGATGGATTCACCGGTCAGGGCGCTCTCGTCCACGGAGGAGCTGCCCTCCACCACCTGGCCGTCCACAGGCACCGCCTGGCCGGGCCGCACCACCACCAGGTCGCCCACCTGCACCTCCTCCACAGGGAGGGTGACTTCCACCCCGTCCCGGAGGACGGAGGCGGTCTTGGGGGCCAGGTCCATCAGCTTCTCGATGGCCGCGCCGGTTTGCCCCTTGGAGCGGGTCTCCAGGAACTTGCCCACCGTTACCAGCGTCAAAATCATGCCCACCGACTCCAGATACAGGTGGTTCATGTGGTATTCTTCCGCCAGCTCCATGTCCCCGTGGCCCAGCGCCCAGCCCACCACGAAGATGGCATAGAGGGAGTAGACCAGGGAGGCGGTGGCCCCCACGGCGATGAGCGCGTCCATGTTGGGGGCGCGGTGGGCGAGAGTGGTAAAGCCGTTTTTGAAGTATTTGTCGTTCACGTAGAGGATGGGCAGCACCAGCAGCAGCTGTGCCAGGCAGTAGACCATGGAGTTCTCCACGCCGGTCAGGAAGGAGGGCAGCGGCGCGCCGAACATATGCCCCATGCACAGGTAAAACAGAGGGATGAGGAAGATGATGGAGACCGTCAGCCGGGTTTTCATCCAGCGCTGCTCCTTCTCCTGGGCCTCTTTTTTCCGGGCGGTGTCGTCCTGGGGGCGGGACTTCTGCCCCACAGGGGAGGCCCCGTAGCCCGCCTGGGCCACCGCCTGGCAGACCTGGGCGGCGGTGAGTTTGGAGGTGTCCAGCTCCACCGTCATGCTGCCGGAGAGCAGGTTCACGTTGACCTGCTCCGCCCCGTCCAGGGCTTCCACCGCCTTCTGGACGTGGGCCTGGCAGGCGGCGCAGGACATCCCGGTCACGTCAAATTTTGTTTTCATAGGGTGGGTCCTTTCTGTAGTGGTTAGTGGTCAGTGGCTAGTGGCTAGACCGGTGATTGCAAAGTGGTACTTCGTTGGAACAGCCTTGCGCACGGCTGGGCAAGTCCGCATATCGTTTTGTCTTGCTCAATTCTAACCACTAATCACGAGGCACTAGCCACTAAATTCACTTCATCAGCTTTTGCAGCGTTTTCACCAGCTCATCCACCACCTCGTCGTTGCCCGCCCGGATGTCGTCGGCCACGCAGGTGCGGATGTGGTTGCCCAGCAGCACCTTGTTGAAGCTGTTCAGGGCGGCGGTGATGGCGGAAACCTGGGTCAGGATGTCCACACAGTAGCAGTCCTCCTCCACCATGCGGCGCACCCCCCGCACCTGGCCCTCGATGCGGTTGAGCCGGTGGATCAGGTCGGTGTATTCGTCCTCACCCCGGTGCTTGGTCTTGCGGGTGCAGCGGTTGCAGGTATCGTTGTCCATTTTGCGCCTCCTTATGCGGCGGTGGGGGTACCCTCCGGGGGTATCGTTCGGTGTGAGGACAGTATATACCCCCACGGGGTAGTTGTCAAGTACCCGGTGGGGGTATTTTGTGGGGAAAAAGAACTCCCCTGCACGGGGAATCGTGCAGGGGGGCGGCGCGGCGTTGAAGGCGCCGTGTACCATGTCGATTTTTGTTGCGTTCTGTCAGGATTTGTGATATTCTATGTGCGGCTCTTTCCAAGAGCCAGGGCGTTTCCCAATACGGTATGCGGTTGGCCCCCTGCGGGGGCAGCTTCTTTTTGCCCCCGTTCGCAAGAAAGGGGGTGCTGCCCATGAGTACGATGGAAGTATTAACACTTCTCCTTGTCATCATCGGCGCTTGCAACCTCTGTATCAAGTTGCACAACAAAAAGAAGTAACCGCCCCAGCCTGCCAAGCGGGCGGTTACTTCGTAACCTAGCGTGAGGGGCTGACCGTTGCCGGGCAGCGCCCTTTTTCTGTTTATAGTATACCCCAACGACGGGAAATTGTCAAGGGACAGTGCCGGATTCGGTGTAAGCATTTTGTAGCTTTACAATAGATGTGAGACCAGGGTATAGAAAAAGGCGATTGAGT
>JAJQAS010000258.1 GCA_021203685.1 Clostridiales bacterium
ACCAGCCAGTCCCCCTTGTTGGTGTGGAAGGCTTGCTCTGACGTGTCGTAGCTCAGGCCGGGTTTGGTGCGCTTCACCGGGCAAATGCTGCACAGCAGGTAGGAGAACACCTCCTCCGAGGCGTCGTTCTGTCTGGCCCCGTCCCGGCTGCGGAAGGGCACGTCATAGGCGTTGTGGGCCAGTAAAATCAGGTAATTCCCCTCAAATTCCACCGACCCGATGACTTTTTCGTAAAACTGCTGGCGGCTCGCCTCGTCCTGGAGCTTGCTGGAGCGCAGCTGCATGAGCAGACCGTGTTCCGGGCTGTCCGCCACCTGCCGGGTGGAAAAGGTGATGTCCAGCAGATTGCGGCCCAGCCCGCCGGAGAGTACCTTTTTCAGCAGCGTTAAGTACTGCTCGTTTTCCTCCTCGGTGAGCAACCCCAACGGCTGCTCAAAGGTGGAGATAATTTCCTTCTGTTCGTTGACATAGCACCCGTAGACGCGGGAAATGCTGTGCCGGTCCGGGCGGAGCTGCCGCCGCAGCTCCGCCACCTCTTTTTCAATCATACATATCCTCCTTCACGTCGCCGCGGGCGGTGACGATCTCGTAGCCCGCCAGCCGCACCCGGCCCTCCAGGCAGGAGCGGCACTCCGCCGCCTCCTCGCCGGTGCAAATTTTGTTCTCGTACAGCGAATACTTCTCCCGCACGCCAACAGGGGAGAGGTTGGGCATGACCACGTTGGCCCCGGCCTGCAAGCCCAGTTCCCGTCCTCTGGGGTGGATGGTTCCCAGGGCGGTGGTGGAGGGAATGAGGGCGTAGGGGAACATCAGCCGCAGAATGGACACCATCCGCAGGGTCAGGTGCAAATCGCCGCTGGGACGGTCATGGAAAGGCGTGTCGGGGTGGGTGATGTAGGGGCCGATGCCGATCATGGCGGGCTGGAGCAGCTGCAAGAATCGCAGATCCGCCAGCAGATGCTCCGGCCTCTGGCCAGGGGAACCCACCATAAAGCCAGACCCCACCTGATACCCCAGCTCTTTCAGGGTGAACAAACAGGCTTTCCGGTGCGCCAGGGAGAGAGAGGCCGGGTGCAACATTTGATAATGGTCGTCGCTGGCGGTCTCGTGGCGCAGCAGATAGCGGTCCGCCCCCGCCGCCCGGTAGGCGGCGTAGCTCTCCCGCTCCTTCTCCCCGATGGAGAGGGTGACGGCGCAGCCGGGAAATTCCCCCTTGATGGCCCGGACGATGTGACAAATGCGCTCATCGGTATACCAGGGGTCCTCGCCGCCCTGCAAAACGAAGGTGCGGAACCCCAGCGCCCACCCCTGGCAGCAGCAGTCCAGAATCTGCCCCTCCGTCAGCCGGTAGCGGTCGGCCTTGCCGTTGCTTTTGCGGATGCCGCAGTAATAGCAGTCGTTTTTGCAGTAGTTGGTGAACTCAATGAGACCCCGGACGTAGACATCGGTACCGTACCATTTCCGGCGTTGGGCGTCCGCCGCCTGCGCCAGCTCCGCCTCCCACTCCGGGCCGGAAATCAGCGCCAATAGGTCCCCGTCCGGCAGATCTCTGGTCCGGGCCAGCCTGACAATGCTCTCGTTCATGGCGTGCCTCCTTCGGGAATGACTTTTCGCGTACAGGGACATTATAAAAGAGTTGCTCCCGCCTTGCAAGAGGAAAACTTGCGTCACGGAGGCACACTTTTCTCATTTCCTACTTGACAAATAGGAATTGATGTGATATACCCTTTACTAGAACGAAGGACAGGCTGGGGCTGCCCCCTGTCTCTCCCAAAAGGTTCCATAACAGAAAGAAGGTTCCCTGATGATATACTTCGACAACGCAGCCACCACCTCCGTCAGCAAAACCGCGCTGGAGGCCATGCTGCCCTGTCTCACCGAAAACTACGGCAACCCCTCCAGCCTCCACCTGATGGGGCAGGAGTCCAACCAGGCCCTGGACGAGGCCCGGCTGACCGTGGCCAAGTGTCTGAACGCCCGGCCCGACGAAATCTACTTCACCTCCGGCGGCAGCGAGGCCGACAACTGGGCCATCACCCAGCTGGCGGAGCTGGGGGCGAAAAAGGGCAAAAAGCACCTGATCTCCACCACCTTTGAGCACCACGCCGTCCTCCACACCCTCAAGCGGCTGGAGAAGGCGGGGTATGAGGTGACATACCTGGACGTCCACGAGGACGGCCTGGTGCGCCCGGAGGAGCTGGAAGCCGCCATCCGGCCCGATACCGCCCTGGTCACCATCATGTACGCCAACAACGAGATTGGCACCATCCAGCCCATCACCGAGCTGGGGGCCATCTGCCACGAGAAGGGCGTGCTGTTCCACACCGACGCGGTGCAGGCGGTGGGGCACCTGCCCATCGACGTGAAGGCCCAGAACATCGACCTGCTCTCCCTCTCCGGCCACAAGTTCCACGGGCCGAAAGGCGTGGGTGCCCTGTACTGCCGCCGGGGCGTTCGCCTGACCAACTTCATCGAGGGCGGCGCCCAGGAGCGCAACCGCCGGGCCGGCACCGAGAACATGCCCGGCATCTGCGGCATGGCCGCGGCCTTGCAGGAGGCGGTGGACCACATGGAGGAGAACGCCCAGCGGGTGGCCTCCTACCGGGACCAGCTCATCGAGGGCCTGTCCAAGATCCCCTGCTCCCGGCTCAACGGCGACGCCAAACAGCGTCTCCCCGGCAATGTGAACATGTGCTTTGAGGGCATCGAGGGCGAGTCTTTGCTGCTGCGGCTGGATTTGGCGGGCATCTGCGCTTCCTCCGGCAGCGCCTGTACCTCCGGCAGCCTGGACCCCAGCCATGTGCTGCTGGCCATCGGCCTGCCCAAGGAAATTGCCCACGGCTCCCTCCGCCTGTCCCTGGACGAGGTGAACACCCAGGAGGAAGTGGACTACACTCTCCAGCAGGTGCCCCAGGTGGTGGCGCTGCTGCGGGATATGTCCCCCGTGTGGGAGCAGATGCAGAAGGAAGGCCGGGCGTAAGCCAGCTCTTAGCTATTAGCTGTTAGCTTTTAGCTTTGTGGTGCTTGACTAACAGCGCCTACCTCTTTATAGAAACGCTTTAGTACCTTGCTTTTGGCTGGCAGTGCCTGACTAACGGCTAATGGCTAACGGCTAAAAGCTCATAAAAAATGAAAGGACTTTGATACTATGGCAATGGCATACAGCGATAAAGTGCGCGATCACT
>JAJQAS010000045.1 GCA_021203685.1 Clostridiales bacterium
TCAAGCAAATCTTCTTTCGTTTTTTCACTGTCTACTTGACAGGGGGCACTTCAATACCTGTCTCCGGGCGGCGTTTTGTCGTCTTTTTGGCTGAGCGTTGGCTTATTAGCCGCTAACCACTGGCCACTAAACCCTTAATCCGAACTCTTCTCGTAGTTACCTAAAATATGGAAACTCAATGTCTCGTCGATGAGCTGATGAATCACCGCGTCCATCCCCTCGTTGTGGAGATTCCCGGCGAAGTCCGCGAAGAAGTTGTATTCCCAGCTTCTGCCCGGAATGGGGCGGGACTCCAGCTTCAGCAGGTTCAGGCCATTGGCGGCAAACACCGACAAAATCCGGTGCAGACTGCCCTCTGTGTGGGGAACGGTGAAAATGACGCTGATTTTGTCCGCCTTCTGGCTGATGTGGGGCTTTTCCGCCACCACCACAAAGCGGGTGTAGTTGTTGGAGTTGTAGTTGATCTTCTCCGCCAGGATGTCCAGCCCGTAGAGCTTGGCCGCCCGGCGGCTGGCGATGGCGGCCCTGGAGGGGTCGTTCAGCTTGGCCACCATCTTGGCGGAGGCGGCGGTGTTGGCCTCCACGTTCTGGTTCCACTGGGGGAAGGTGTTCAAAAACTCCCGGCACTGGGAGAAGCCCTGCTCGTGGGAGTACACGTCGGTGATGCTGCCCAGGCTGGAGCCGGGGACCCCCATCAGGCAGTGCTCCACCCGCACGATGGCTTCGCCCACGATGGAACAGCCGTACTTGCCCAGCAGGTCATACACGTCGTTGATGGAGCCAGTGGAGCTGTTCTCGATGGGCAGGACGCCGTAGCCGCCCAGTCCCTCCCGGATGGCGACAAACACCCCCTCGAAGGTGCGGGCCGGGGTGCGGTCGCAGTCCTCCCCGAAGAGCCGGATGGTGGCCTCCTCGCCGTAGGCCCCCGGCTGGCCCTGGTAGATGATGCGGTCCGACTCCGGGAACCAGTTGCCGCTGTTCATGGCCTCCTGGTACTCGCTGTAAGCCCGCTCCTTGGCGGGGCTCCAGGCGTTGATGAGCTTGGTCTGGATCATGCGGCTCTGGGCCATGATCTGCTCAAACAGGGCGATGACGTAGGGCTTCATCTCCGGGTCGCTGACCAGGTCGGTCTTGCCCCGCAGCACCTCGGTCTCCCGCCCGGAGTCCAGAATGGGCATTTGGGTGCGCAGCTTGTACAGCCCCACCTGACGGCAGCAGTCCATCCGCTCCTCGTAAAGGGCCACGATGTGGCGGTCGATTTCGTCAATTTTGCCCCGCAGTTCGTCTAATTCAGTCATATTCTCTTACCGATTCCTTTCCTCGTAAGCGGTTCATTAAATCCCCAGCAGCTCGCAGACGGCCAGCGCCGCTGCTGCCTCGATGACGGGCACCGCCCGGTGGACCACGCAGGGGTCGTGCCGCCCCTCGATGCGGAGCTTGGCGTTCTGCATGGTGTCCAGGTTCACCGTGTCCTGCTCTCTGGCGATGGAGGGGGTGGGCCGAACGGCCACCGTGAAGGTGACGGGCATCCCGTTGGTAATGCCGCCGTTGACGCCGCCGTTGTAGTTGGTGCGGGTGCGCACGTCGCCGCCCCGCATATAGAGGGGATCGTTCATCTGGCTGCCCCGCAGTCCGGCGCAGCCGTAGCCCACGCCGAAGGCCACGCCCTTCACCGCCGGGACCGCGAAGAGCTGTTGGGCGAAAATGCCCTCTACGTTTTCGCCGTAGTCCGGCGCGCCCAGTCCGGCGGGGAGGCCCAGCACGGCGCACTCGATGACGCCGCCCACCGAATCGCAGTCGTTCTTGGCGGCCAGAATGGCCTCCTGCATCTTTTTGCCCTGCTCGTCCACCAGCACGGGGAACTCCTTGTGGGCCACGGTGTAAAACAGGTTGCCGGAGAGGGGGTATGCCTCGCTGTCGAAGGCCGCGTCCTCGATGCCCGCCACCTGCTGGATATGCGCGCCGATTTTAACGCCCTCCTGGGCCAAAATCTGCTTGGCAATCGCCCCGGCGAACACCAGGGGGGCCGTCAGCCGGGCGGAGAAGTGTCCGCCGCCCCGGTAGTCGTTGTAGCCCTGGTAGCGCATAAAGCCGGAGTAGTCGGCGTGGCCGGGCCGGGCCAGGTCTTTGGTCTTGGCGTAGTCCCTGCTGCGGGTGTCGGTGTTGCGGATGATGGCGCAGAGAGGGGTGCCGGTGGTCATACCCTCGAACACGCCGGAGAGGATCTCCGGCACGTCCGCCTCCTTCCGGGCGGAGGAGAGGGGGCTTTTGCCGGGGGAGCGGCGGCTCATCTCAAAGGCGATCTCCTCCATGTCCAGCTCGACGCCCGACGGCACGCCGGTCAGGGACACGCCCACGGCGAGGCCGTGGGACTCGCCAAAAATCGTGTGTTTCATATCGCTCTCTCCTTAATCCCAGATGCTGAACTGTCCGCCCAGCCGGTAGTAATGTTCCCAAAAACCGGGGTGGGACTTGGCGACGCTGCCCGCGTCCTGCAAAATCACCCGGTCGGTGGCCGCGCTGGCCACCATCGCCAGCATCATGGCGATGCGGTGGT
Organism: Clostridiales bacterium; assembly: GCA_021203685.1. GTDB lineage: Bacteria > Bacillota > Clostridia > Oscillospirales > Oscillospiraceae > Onthomonas. Next base: position 2,558 of record JAJQAS010000045.1, read on the forward strand.
CGTTGTGGCTGTTCACCACGCCGCCGTGGAGCTGCTTCACCCCGGTGATGATGAGGGAGTCGGGGGTCTGCTCCACCTTGGCCCCCAGCTTGTTCAGCTCGGTGGTGACGGTGTCCAGCCGGTCGCTCTCCTTGATGCGCAGCCGGGCGGCGTTGACGATTTTCGTCACCTGCCCCTCCCGGAGGGCCGCCCGCCCCGCCAGGGCGGGGACCAGGTCGGGGCATTGCCGCACGTCGATGACCACCTCGCCGGGCTGGTCCAGCAGCGCCTCCTGCTCCACGATGATTTTGTCCCCCTGACAGGTCATGGGGTTCATGTCGCAGACCTGGATGTCGTTGCCCAGACCGTTGGCGATGATATAAAAGGCGGCGTTGGAGTAATCCGCATCGATCATCACCGGCCCTTTGGCGGCCCGGTAGTGCTGGTTTCCGGGGATGTGCCAGCCGGTCTCCGTCCGCTCCACCGTGACGCCGAACAGCTGCTGGGCCACGATAGTGGAGTCGATGTACCCGGCGGACTCTAAATCCGTGGTGAGGACGATGTCGGAGTCGGCCTCCAGCAGCGGCAGGGCGAAGAGCAGCCCTGTGATGAACTGGGAGGACACGTTGCCCGCGATGCGGAAGGT
>JAJQAS010000079.1 GCA_021203685.1 Clostridiales bacterium
GAAGCGCCGCCCCTACAAAATCGGCATTTTCTCCAGGAGCTTGTCAAAATTGCGTTCCCTGTCAGCAGGTGTAAAATTTGTGTGTCAGGGTTGCCAGAGAAGGGGAAACTGCGTATAATGGTGTCTGAAACAACAAATTGACGAGGTGGACATACGATGGAGCTTTACAACGGGCGGCCTGCCGACTGCACAGGGCGGCTGGACAGGGAGCGGGAGACCTACGACCTGCTGGACCGGCTGGGCATTGCCTACCAGCGCACCGACCACGCCCCGGCGGACACCATGGAGGTGTGCAACGTCATCGACGCGGTGCTGGGGGTGCTGATCTGCAAAAATCTGTTCCTCTGCAACCGGCAGAAGACGAAGTTTTACCTGATGCTGATGCCTGGAGACAAGCCCTTCAAGACCAAAGATTTGTCCCATCAGCTGGGGGTGGCCCGGCTGTCCTTCGGCACACCGGAGGACATGGAGCGGCTGCTCAACGTGACGCCGGGCAGCGTCTCGGTGATGGGGCTGCAATACGACCGGGAGAACCAGGTGCAGCTGGTGGCGGACCGGGCGGTGCTGGAGCAGGAGTATTTTGGCTGCCATCCCTGCATCAATACCTCCAGCCTGAAGCTGAAAACGGCGGACGTGGTGGAGAAGTTCCTCCCTGCCGTCCACCACGAGATGATTCAGGTCACGCTTTGAGCGTTGGAAAGGAACGAGCGTATGATAAAACTGGAGCTGGAGATCAGCGAAGTGGAATACGAAACGCTGCTGAACCTGCTGCCCAAGGTGGGGGAGCAGCTGCGCCAGAGCGGCAACCCGGTGGGAATGCTGCTCTCCAACGGGATGTCCGCTGGAATGGCGAAGCGGGTGCTTTCCACCCTCTCCCAAGAGCAGAAGGATAAGCTGGCGGCGGACCTCATCAACGGCAGCAGCCAGAAGATCATCGGCAAGACCGAGGAGGTGGCCCGGCAGAACGGCGTGGGACTGAAAATCGCCTCGCTGGAGGCCAAGGTCCGATGAACGGGGGAGAAGAAGCATCGATTTGGCGGTTCCGTCGGCTGACCCGGCCGGAGTGGACCGCGCTCTATCACCAGCAGATGGAGCGGGACTTCCCTCCTTCGGAGCTGAAGCCGCTGGAGCTGCTGGCGGCGCTGGAGGACCGGGGCGTCAACACCCTTTGGGGCGCGTACCGGGGGGAAACGCTGACGGGGTATTATGTCTTGGCCCAGGCCCCTGAAAATCCGGCTCTGCTGCTGGACTATTTCGCGGTGCTGCCCCCGTTCCGGGGGACCGGCTGCGGCGGGGAGATTTTGCGGCACCTGCGGGAGAGCCTGCCGGAGGACCGTTATCTCCTCATCGAGTCGGAAGACCCCCAGGGCGCGGCGGACGCCGCAGGCCGGCACATTCGGGAACGGCGGGTGGCTTTTTACCGGCGGAATGGGGCGGCGCTGTCTCCCGTGACGGTGCGCCTTTTTGGCGTAGAGTATGTCCTTCTGACCCTGGGCGAAGCCCCCTCGGCGGAGCATATGGCGGCGGACTACCAGGCCCTCTACCGCCATATGCTGCGGGAAAATCGTTTTCGGGACAACGTGTGTGTCCGTTTTCGGCAGAATACAAGGTGAGCGTTAAGCGGTTCACAACAGAAAAAGGGCGGGGCCGCAGCCCCGCCTCTTTTGTGTCCGTTCTTGCGTCCCCAGCGTCTGCCGGGAACGGTTCCAGGGAAGTCTCAGCAGCCGCAGCCGCAGTCGTTGCCGCAGCCACAACCGTTGCCACAGCCGCAGCCATTGCCGCAGCCGCCCCAGCCGCCGCCGCAGCAGCAGAAGAGGATGATGATGAGGATCAGGATCCACAGGCAGCCCCCGCCGCCGCAGCCATTATTGCAGCATCCCATAAAAAGTACCTCCAACAGTTTGGAAATTTGCGCCCGGCTGTTGAGGCCGGTCACATTTTATCCTATGTTGCAGGGCGAAAAGGGTGCCATCTGCCGGACGTGGAAGAACCGGAAGAAGGGCAGCACCCGGCTATAAATCGGGATCACCCGGTCACGTCCGGCCTCCGTCTTTACACCGCCCTGGATGTAGGGCGGGTCGGCCTCCAGGTGGACGTTGGCCACCTGCAAGGTGAAAATTTCCGAAATGCGCATCCCGGTGAATAGGAAAATCATCGTCAGCATGGCGGCTTGCGTCAGCCGTTCGGCGCTGTCGCCCTGGGAGGCCAAGGCTTCTGGCGGTCTCCAGCCAGCCTGTAGACGCTGCCCGTCCCCTTCGGGCGGCTGCGCCGCTTCTTTTTGGCCGGTTCGTGGATCTGCTTCCGGCCACAGTAGGGGCAAAATGCGGCGTCGTCCGGGATGGAACGCTTGCAGCGAGCGTAGATACATTTTTTCATTGATTTTCCCCCTTGTTGTCGTATAATGGGGGCAGTGGAACCCGTCAAGTTTTCACTACCCCTTGAACCGCTTCGGTGTTGGCGCACCGGGGCGGTTTTTTATTGCCCCGCCAGGTATGCTTGCAACTCCAGCACCCAGGCTGGGCGATAGTCCCCTTTCAGCAGCAGTTCCCCGTTGCGGTACTCCGCCACTTCGACAAAGCCATTGTAGTTGTCGTAGAACACCGCCTCGTCACAGTAGGGCAGCACGTCCGCCACAGCGCTCCAGCGGGAGGAGAAACGCCGCCTGACCGTGTCAGTGGGGATGTCATGACCGCCGTGAGCTACCCGGTTTTCAATGCGCTGGAGGCTCTCTTCCAAGCTGTCCAAGCCCACATAAAACAGGCGGATATAATATCCGGCGGCGGAAGCCCGCTTTGCTGTGGTGAAGCCGTTGAGCGTCGTCTCCTGGGTGAAGCAGATACCCTTCTCCAGGCAGTCCTGGATGCGCCGCACCGCGATCCGCCCGCCTTTCAGGTTATCCCCTCCTGCCTTTGTCGCGGCGATTTTGTCCACATCGATAATGATACCCAGGTCTTTCAGTTGGCCTTTGAGGACACCGGTCAGCGAGCTTTTCCCCGCGCCGTTGACGCCGCCAATGATGGTAAATGTTTTCATGTGGGAACCTCCTCTGTACTGTGCTATTTATTCCTCTATGTGCAGCGGCTTTTTCTCGTATTTGCCGGAGGCCACCATATCGTTGGAGATGTCCACCAGCTTTTGCAGCCCCTGGGCGTTGAGCTGTTTGGCGTTGCGG
>JAJQAS010000196.1 GCA_021203685.1 Clostridiales bacterium
TGTGCGGCAAGTTCTGCGCGGTGCGCAGCATGAACAAGGCGCTGGCAGGGGAGTATATCGACATTCTGTAAGGCTGCTATTCCCTTGAGATAGCGTTTGTTCGATACCCCTGCGCCTTTGGAATGAATGTGCAATGTGCAATTAGCAATGGCCGGTTTGCAGCCGTGTTTGTCTTGCGGCAATGACATCGGAAAACAAATACTTTCCCTCAAACCTGACAGCGTCCGGTTTCCTCATCATTGCACATTGCTCATTGCTAATTGCTAATTGAAAAGGCGGTGACACAATGAAATCTGTCCGTGAGGCAATGCTCCTCTACGCCATCACCGACCGGAGCTGGCTCCGCCCCGGTCAGCCGCTGACCGAGCCTGTGGAGCAAGTGCTTTCCGCCGGGGCCACCTGCCTCCAGCTCCGGGAAAAGGAGCTGGGGGACGAGGACTTTCTCCGGCTGGCCTGGGAGCTGAAACCCCTCTGCGCCAAGTATCAGGTACCTCTCATCATCAACGACAACGTGGCCGTAGCCAAGGCGGTGGACGCCGACGGCGTCCACGTGGGCCAGGAGGACATGGCCATTCGGCAGGCCAGGGCCATTTTGGGGCCGGACAAGTGGATCGGCACCAGCGTCCACAACGTAGCCGAGGCCAAAGCCGCCCTTGCGGCGGGGTGCGACTACTTCGGCTCCGGCGCGGTGTTCGGCAGCCACACCAAGCCCAACGTGACGGTGCTGACCCATCAGGGGCTGTCGGACATCTGCGCCGCCACGCCCCTGCCAGTGGTAGCCATCGGCGGCATCAACGCGGAAAACGTGCTGGCCCTGGCGGGGACGGGCATCGACGGCGTGGCCGTCATCAGTGCCCTTTTTGCACAGCCAGACCCCGCCGCCGCCACCCGGCACATGCTGGCGCTGGCGAAGCAGACAGTAGGGGAGGGGAGGACGCTATGAAGCTGCCCATTGCGCTGACCATCGCCGGGAGCGACTGCTCCGGCGGGGCCGGTATCCAGGCCGACCTGAAAACCATGACCTGCTGCGGGGTCTACGGCATGAGCTGCATCACCGCCCTGACCGCCCAGAACACCACTGGGGTTTCCGGGGTGCAGGAGGTGACGCCGGACTTTCTGGCCCGGCAGCTGGACTGCGTATTCACCGACATCCGCCCCCAGGCGGTCAAGACCGGGATGGTGTCCTCCGCGCCTTTGATTGAGGTCATAGCGGACAAGCTGACGGAGTACCGTGTGGAAAACCTGGTGGTGGACCCGGTGATGGTGTCCACCTCCGGCTCCAGATTGATTTCGGAGGAGGCCATTGAAACGCTGAAACGCCGCCTGCTCCCTCTGGCGACCCTGGCGACCCCCAACCTGGCGGAGGCGGAGGTCCTCTCCGGGCGGAGCATCCACACGGCAGAGGACATGGTTGCCGTCGCCCGCGTCATCAGCGAGAAATGTGGCTGCGCCGTCCTCTGCAAGGGCGGACACCGCACCGGGGACGCCAACGACCTGCTCTACTGGCGGGGCGAGACCCGCTGGTACCGGGGCCAGCGCATCGACAACCCCAACACCCACGGCACCGGCTGCACCCTCTCCTCCGCCATCGCCAGCGGCCTGGCGAAGGGGTTATCACTGGAGAACGCGGTGGCGGAGGCCAAAGCGTACCTCACCGGCGCGCTGGAGGCCATGCTGGACCTGGGGCAGGGGAGCGGCCCTCTGTGGCACGGGTGGAACCAGTCAAGTAACTAAAAAAGCACGAAAAAACGTCCGGCTGTCAAACAGTCGGACGTTTTGATTCGACGGAAACCCCTCCGCCACCGCCTAAAGGCGGCGGCCCTCCTCCCCTTTCAGGGGAGGCAAGAGGGGGTAGTGCTTATCGTCTGGTTCCAGTTTTAGTCGAGAGATGAGGGATTTTAGAGTCCCCCTTCTAGCCACTAATCACTAGCTACTAGCCACTAAAATATGTGGCTGATTCAACGGGATAACCAGATTAAGATTTACACCAGCTCCAGGTAAGCCAGCTCGGCGGCGTCGCCCCGGCGGCAGCCAATGCGCACCACGCGGGTGTAACCGCCGTTGCGGTCGGCGTACTGAGGACCGATCTGGTCGAAGAGCTTCTTGGCGGTATCCTCCACGGTCAGATAGGCCAGAGCCTGCCGATAAGCGGCCAGGTCGTTCTTCTTGGCCAGGGTGATCATCTTCTCAGCGATGGACTGGACTTCCTTGGCGCGGGTGACAGTGGTCTTAATCTTGCCGTAGGTCAGCAGGTCGGTGGTCAGCTGCCGCAGCATGGCCTTCCGCTGGTCGGAAGTCTTGCCAAGTTTACGATAACCGGACATGATTGTTCACTCCTTCGGGCAGCCTGAGGGTTCAGGCGTGATAGTTGCGTGGGTCGCCCCCCTGAGGGCCGCTTCCGGCCCCGGCAGGGGAGGCAGGTCAGTTGTTCTCCTCTTTGGACAGGCTCAGGCCCATCATGGCCAGCTTGTTCATGACCTCTTCCAGGCTCTTGCGGCCCAGGTTCCGAACCTTCATCATCTCGTCCTCGGTCTTGGAGATCAGGTCCTCGACGGTGTTGATGTTGGCGCGCTTCAGGCAGTTGAAGGAGCGCACGGACAGGTCCAGCTCTTCGATGGTCATTTCCAGCATCTTGTCGTGCTGGGTCTCCGGCTTCTCCACCACGGTGGAGCGGGTGCCCACGGTGTCAGACAGGTCGGTAAAGAGGACGAAGTGGTCGCAGAGGATCTTTGCGCCCAGCGAAACGGCGTCCCGCGCGGAGATGGTGCCGTCCGTCCAGACCTCCAGGGTCAATTTATCGTAGTCGGTCATGTTGCCAACGCGGGTGTTCTCCACCGTGTAGTTGACCTTGATGACCGGGGAATAGATGGAATCCACCGGGATGACGCCGATGATGGTCTGCGCGGGCTTGTTCCGGTCGGCGGGCACATAGCCCCGGCCGTGGCTCATGGTCAGCTCCATGTTCAGGGTGGCGTCGGCCCCCAGGGTGGCGATGAGCAGATCCGGGTTGAGGATCTCCACCTCGCCGTCGGACTTGATGTCCCCGGCAGTGACCTTGCCTTCGCCGCTGGCCTGGATATACACCCGCTTGGTGCCGTTGCTGTGCAGCTTGGCGATGATCTGCTTGACGTTGAGGACGATCTGCGTTACGTCTTCCTTCACGCCGGGGATGGTGCAAAACTCGTGCTGCACGCCGGCGATCTTGATGGTAGTCACGGCGGTGCCGGGCAGGGAGCTGAGCAGGATACGGCGCAGGGCGTTGCCCAGGGTCGTACCATACCCCCGCTCCAGCGGCTCGACAACGTACTTACCATACGAACTGTCTCCAGGGTCTTCCATGCACTCAATGCGCGGCTTTTCGATTTCTACCATATAAGTTTTACCCTCCTCATCTGCGGTACGAGACGTACCTCGTTGGTTTGACAGCTCACCAATATCTGAGGGTTACTAATTACTTAGAGTAAAGCTCGACGATGAGGTGCTCTTCCACGGGGAAGTCGATGTCGGCACGCTCAGGCAGACGAACAATATTAACCTTCAGGTCGTCCTTGACAGGGCGATCGATCCACGCGGGCAGGGTGACGGCGATGGCGTCCTCACCCACAAAGCGCTTGAACTTCACGGAGGAGCGGCTCTTGGCCTTGACCTCGACGGTGTCCCCGGCCTTGATGAGGTAGGAGGGGATGTTGACCGACTTGCCGTTGACCAGGAAGTGGCCGTGGGAGACCAGCTGACGGGCCTCGCGGCGGGTCATGGCGAAACCGGCGCGGAACGCCACGTTGTCCAGGCGGCGCTCCAGGGTGGTCAGCAGGACCTCACCGGTGATGCCCTTGGCGGCGGCGGCCTTCTCGTAATAGGCGTGGAACTGCTTCTCCTGAACGCCGTAGACGAACTTGACCTTCTGCTTCTCGTTCAGCTGCATCCCGTACTCGGACTGCTTGCGGCGCATCTGGCCCTTGGGGTTGCGGTTGGTGGTTTTCTTGGAATACCCCATCACTGCGGGGGACAGGCCCAGCGCCTTGCAGCGCTTGGCAATGGGCTGCATATTTCTTGCCATGTTTCAATATCCTCCTTTGCTGCGATCAGACACGTCTTCTCTTGGGAGGACGGCAGCCATTGTGGGGAACGGGGGTGACATCCTTGATCATGGTGACCTCCAGACCGGCGGCCTGGAGCGCACGGATGGCAGCCTCACGGCCGGCGCCGGGACCCTTCACATAGACCTCGACGCTCTTCAGGCCAAACTCCATAGCGGCCTTGGCAGCGGTCTCGGCAGCGGTCTGGGCGGCGTAGGGAGTGGATTTCCGGGAACCACGGAAGCCCATCTCGCCGGAGGAAGCCCAGGAAAGGGCGTTGCCCTGGGTGTCGGTGATGGTAACCATCGTGTTGTTGAAGGAGGAGCGGATATGCACTGCGCCCTTCTCCACACTCTTACGGTCTTTGCGCTTGCGCACGACCTTCTTCTTGTTAGCGGCCATTGTATATCCCTCCTTTACTTCTTCTTGTTAGCAATGGTCTTCTTGGGGCCCTTGCGGGTACGGGCATTGTTCTTGGAATGCTGACCACGGACGGGCAGGCTCTTGCGGTGACGGGTGCCACGATAGGAGCCGATTTCGATGAGGCGCTTGATGTCCATAGCGACGTTACGACGCAGGTCACCTTCGACGGTGTAGTGCTTGCCGATCTCTTCGCGCAGGGCGGACTCCTCTGCCTCGGTCAGGTCCCGGACGCGGGTGTCGGGGTTGATGCCGGTGGCGGCCAGGATCTTCTTGGAACTGGTCAGGCCGATGCCATAGATATAGGTCAGGCCGATCTCGATTCGCTTATCACGGGGCAGGTCGATGCCGGAAATACGTGCCATTTATCAATACACCTCCTTATTAGCCTTGACGCTGTTTGTGTTTGGGATTCTCACAAATCACCATAACTCTGCCCTTGCGCTTGATAATCTTGCACTTTTCGCACATGGGCTTAACGGACGGTCTTACTTTCATCGTTTTACCTCCTGTTTTGCTGCGTGAAGGGTTCCCTTGTCCAGAGGGCTTCCTCCACCGCACCTGACGACGATGTGGATCAGGTTCATTTGCTTCTCCAGGTGATCCGGCCGCGGGTCAGATCATAAGGGGACATCTGGACTGTCACCTTATCCCCAGGGAGGATCCTGATATAGTTCATGCGGAGCTTGCCGGAGATGTGGGCCAGAATGGTGTGGCCTTTGCCAATGTCAACCATAAAGGTGGTATTGGGCAACGCCTCAACGACAACACCCTCCAGTTCGATCATATCTTCTTTGGACATGAGAGCGGCCTCCTAAAAGTTGGGATGTTCTGATTCGCGGAAGGCAGCCAGGGCACAACGGATTTGCTTATCAGTGACCGGCTCGCCTCTCTGCAATCGTTGGATTGCCGGATGTGCGCTGGTTCCCACGCCCCGGAGATGCTTGCGCTTTTTCCGTTTGGGCGCGTCCAGCTTTCTCCCCTTTCCGTCCGCCAGCAAGAGATAGTCGCCGTCGCTGCCAACGGCAACGAACAGCTTTCCTTCGTCATGGCCGGCTAAGGAGAGAACGATTTCGTAGGGATGGATTTCCTGCATATATCAGTCTCCGCACAGGGTAAGGACCTCAGGTTCTCCCTCTGTGATGAGAATGGTATTTTCGTAATGGGCAGCGAGCTGACCGTCAGCGGTGCGGATCACTTCCCAGCCGTCAGGCATGATCTTCTTGCGGATCTTAGCCGTTCCGGCGTTGACCATCGGCTCTACGGCGATGGTCATGTCTTTTTTCAGCCTGGGGTTGCCCTCGGGGTAATGGTCCATGACGTAGTTGGGGACCTCCGGAGCCAGATGGACTTCGTTGCCGATGCCATGCCCCACGAACTCCCGGACAATGGAAAACCCATTGCCCTCCACGTACTGCTGGATGCCCCGGGAGATGTCCGAGACCCGATTGCCCACCACGGCGTTGCGGATGCCCTCCCAGAAGGATTGCTCCGTCACGTCGATGAGCCGCTGGGCCTCCGGGCTGATTTTGCCCACCGGGTAGGTCCCGGCGCAGTCGCCGTGGAACCCGCCGTGGGGCGCGCCCAGTTTATCCAGGTGGTAGTCCCCCACGCAGGCCCCCGTGTCAATGGAGATGATGTCTCCCTCCTCCAGCCGCCGGTTGCCGGGAACGCCGTGGATGATCTCATCGTTGATAGACATACAGGCGCTGCCTTTGAAACCGTACAGGTGGTAGAAGTTGGGGTAACCCCCGTGGCTGCGGATGAACTTATAGAGCGCTTTGTCGATTTCCTTGGTGGTGATGCCGGGCCGCACCAGCGAGGCGGCGTAAGCCCGCGCCTCGCCGGAGAGCTTGCCGGCCTTGCGCATCATCTTCCGCCGGTGTTCTTCCACCGGCACCAGACGCAGTACCGCGGCCATTACACACCCAGGACTTTCATGATCGCGGCGTTGGTGGCCTCGATGCCGCCCTGGTTGGGGACGACCTTCAGCAGCCCACGGGCCTCGTAGAAGCCCTTCAGCGGCTCGGTCTGCTCGTGGTAGGTCACCAGGCGGGCCTTGACGGTCTCAGGCTTGTCGTCCTTGCGCTGGGTCAGAGCCTGACCGCAGAGGTCGCAGACGCCGTCCACCTTGGGCGGGTTTGCCACCACATGGTAGGTGGCGCCGCAGGCCAGGCAGGTGCGGCGGCCGGTCATGCGCTGCTCGATCTCCTCGTCGGAGACCTCCAGGGACACGACCGCGTCGAAGGTGATACCGGCGGCCTCCATGGCCTCGGCCTGGGCGATGGTGCGGGGCACGCCGTCCAGGATATAGCCCTGCTGGCAGTCCGGCTCCTGGAGCCGCTCGTTGATGACGCCGATGATGACCTCATCGGGCACCAGCTTACCGGCGTCCATATACTCTTTGGCTTTCAGCCCCACGGGGGTGCCGTTTTTCACAGCCGCCCGGAGGATGTTGCCGGTGGAAATGGTGGGGATGTTCAGCTTCTTGCTAATGATCTCGGCCTGGGTGCCTTTACCGGCGCCAGGCGCGCCCAAAAGGATCAGTTTCATTGCTCTTCCACCTTTCTCTTAGCCCAGGAAGCCCTTGTAGTGCTTCATCATCATCTGCGCTTCCAGCGCCCGCTGGGTCTCCAGCGCCACGGAAACGACGATCAGAACAGAGGTGCCGCCGATGGACAGGGCGGAGACGTTGAACACCGCGCCGGTGATGTTGGGAATGACAGCGATGACTGCCAGATACAGCGCGCCGAACAGCGTGATGCGGTTGAGCACCTTGCTCAGGAACTCGGCGGTGGGACGGCCTGCCCGGAAGCCGGGGATAAAGCCGCCCTGCTTCTTCAGGTTGTTGGCCACTTCCACGGGGTTGAACTGGATGGTGGCGTAGAAGTAGGAGAAGCCGACGATGAGCAGCACATACACCACGTTGTAGAACACCGTATCCGTGTCAAACACCTGCATGAACCAGGAGTTGGCCAGGCTGGGCACAAAGGCCGCGACAGTGGCGGGCAGGGAGGCGATGGTCTGGGCGAAGATGATGGGCATAACGCCGGACATATTCACCTTCATGGGGATGGTGGTGGACTGACCGCCGTACATCTTCCGTCCCACCACGCGCTTGGCGTACTGGACGGGGATGCGGCGCTCAGACAGACTGATGAACACCACGGCGATGAGGATGACCGCCACGCCGATGACGATGACGGGAACGAAAGCGGGGTGCAGCACGATTTCTGCGTCGCTGTTGTCGGCCAGCCAGTTCTTCGCGCCCAGGTACATATAGTAAATGGCGTTGGGAACGCGGGAGATGATGCCGGCGAACAGCAGGATGGAAATGCCGTTGCCCACGCCGTGCTCGGTGATCTGCTCGCCCAGCCACATGACAAAGACGGAGCCGGCGGTGAAGGTGGCGATGATGACGATGGCCGCCCAGATGGACTCATCCTCCAGCAGGCTGTTGTAACGGATCAGCATATAATAGCCGAAGCCCTGCAGCAGGCCCAGACCCAGAGTGGTGTACCGGGTGATCTGCTCCAGCTTTTTGCGTCCGGCCTCGCCGCCGTCCCGCTGCATCCGCTCCAGGGCGGGAATGGCAACGGTGAGCAGCTGGATGATGATGGAGGCGTTGATATAGGGCTGGATGGACAGCGCCAGCATGGTGGCCCGGCTGTAGGAGCCGCCGGACATGACGTTCATCAGGCCCAGGATGTTGTTGGAGGCCGCAGTGAAGTAGCTCGACAATCCGTCGGTGTCGATGAAGGGGACGGGAATGTTGTTCCCAAGGCGGAAAATGACCAAGATGAAAGCAACGTAAATGAGTTTTCTGCGCAGTTCCGGAACCTTCCAGGCGTTGCGAATCGTCTCAATCATTTAGATCACCTCAGCCTTTCCTCCTGCGGCTTCGATCTTCTCCTTCGCGGAAGCGGAGAAAGCAGTGGCCTGAACGGTCAGCTTCTTTGTGATCTCACCGTTGCCCAGGACTTTCACGCCGTACTTGCACTGGGTCAGGACCCCCGCATCCAGCAGGGTCTGGAGGTTGACGGTGGAACCGTCTTCAAACTGGTTCAGCGCGGAGACGTTGACAGCGTCCAGGCGCTTGGCAAAGATGTTGTTGAAGCCGCGCTTGGGGACGCGGCGGGCCAGCGGCATCTGGCCGCCCTCAAACCCGATGCGGACGCCGCCGCCGGAGCGAGCCTTCTGGCCCTTGTGGCCGCGGCCGGCAGTCTTGCCGTTGCCGGAACCGGCGCCGCGACCCTTGCGCTTGGGCACGGAGGTGGAGCCGGGCGCGGGAGACAGGTTATAAAGTTCCATGTTCTGGCCCTCCTTACTGTTCTTCGGTGACCTGGAGCAGGTAACCGATCTGTGCGATCTTGCCCCTGGTGGCGGCGTTGTCGGGCTGGACGGTCACGTCCCCGATCTTCCGCAGGCCCAGGGCGGCGGCAGTCGCCTTGTGGGGGGCGATGCGGCCGTTCAGGCTCTTGACGAGCTTAATTTTCAGATTTGCCATTGTCGGTTCCTCCTTACAGCTCTTCCACGTTCTTGCCGCGGGTCTTGGCGACCTGCTCAGGAGTACGCAGGCTCTTCAGGCCGGCGAAGGTGGCGGAGACCACGTTCTGCGGGGTGTTGGAGCGCAGGCACTTGGTACGGATGTCGGAGATACCGGCGGCTTCCATGACGGCACGGACGGGACCGCCGGCGATGACGCCGGTACCGGGGGCGGCGGGCTTCATCAGCACGCGACCGGCGGAGAACTCGCCGATGACCTCGTGGGGGATGGTGGTGCCGGACATGGACACGGTGATCATGTTCTTCTTGGCGTCCTCGATGCCCTTGCGGATAGCTTCGGGCACCTCAGCGGCCTTGCCCAGGCCATAGCCCACGCGGCCCTTGCCGTCGCCGATGACCATCAGCGCGGAGAACTTCATGACGCGGCCGCCCTTGACGGTCTTGCTGACGCGGTTCAGATAAACCAGCTTCTCAATATATTCGCTGGCCTCTTTTTCATATCTAGGCATGTTCGTTCCTCCTTCGCTTAGAACTGCAGGCCGCCCTCGCGGGCGCCTTCGGCCAGGGCCTGTACGCGGCCATGATAGACATAACCGCCGCGGTCAAACACCACGGTGTCGATGCCCTTGGCCTTGGCGCGCTCAGCCACGGTCTTGCCCACCTGACGGGCGGCGGCCTTCTTGTCGCCCTCGCAGGTGAAGCCCTTCTCCAGGGAGGAAGCGGAGACCAGGGTCACGCCGTTGACATCGTCGATGACCTGGGCGTAGATGTTGGTCTCGCTGCGGAATACATTCAGGCGGGGTCTCTCGGGCGTGCCGGAGATCTTCGCACGGACGCGCTTATGGCGCTTCAGGCACTGCGCGTTGGTATTGGGTCGGTTAATCATAATTGGCACACCTCCTTATTACTTCTTCTTGGCGCCGGTCTTGCCTTCCTTACGGCGGATGACTTCATCGGCATACTTGATGCCCTTGCCCTTATAAGGCTCGGGAGGACGCTTGCTGCGGACGACGGCGGCGAACTGGCCCACCTTCTGCTTGTCGCAGCCCTTGATGAGGATCTTGTTGGGGTCGGGCACTTCGATGGTGATGCCGGGGATCTCGTCCATCTTGACCTGATGGGAGTAACCGATGTTCATCACCAGGGTCTTGCCCTCCTTGGCCACACGGTAGTCGATACCGTTGACCTGCAGCTCTTTGGTGAAGCCGTCGGACACGCCCACCACCATGCCGTTCAGGATGGAACGGGTGGTGCCGTGCAGGGCGCGGTTTTCCTTGGCGTCGTTGGGGCGGGTGCAGATGATCTCCGTACCCTCCACCTGGATGCCGATCTGCGGCGCAAAGCCGCGGGTCAGCTCACCCTTGGGGCCTTTCACGGTGACCACATTGCCCTCGGCAACGTTCACCGTCACCCCGGCGGGGATGGTGATAGGCATTCTGCCAACTCGAGACATAGTTCGATACCCTCCTTACCAGACGTACGCCAGGACCTCGCCGCCGATGTGCGCTTCCCGCGCGGCCTTGTCGGTCATGACGCCCTTAGAGGTGGAAACAATGGCAATGCCCAGGCCATGGAGAACCTTGGGCAGCTCGCTGGCGCCCGCATAGACGCGCAGGCCGGGCTTGGACACCCGGCGCAGGCCGGAGATGGCCTTCTCGTTGCCGTTGTACTTCAGCGTGATGCGGATGATGCCCTGGGTCCCGTCGTCGATGAGCTGGTAGTTCTTGATATAACCTTCCTCCAGCAGGATCTTGGCGATGGACTTCTTCATGTTGGAAGCGGGGACATCAACAGTGGTATGCTTGGCATTGCTCGCGTTGCGAATGCGGGTAAGCATATCAGCGATGGGATCTGTGATGTGCATAAACTGACCTCCTAAAAAATAATCACCGAGACTACCCCGGTGACGCAAAAAGGTTACAGGGAGTTTCGACCGGGTTGGACTGTATCTCCACTGTTCCGGGCGCCGGTGTTTCGCGGAGCTCTGCCCGCCACCGGGCAGGTCCTCCTTGACGGCTGACGCTCGTATATAATCTAACAGAAACGGCGGGAAAAAGCAACAGAAAAAAGGGGAGAAGTCTCCAAATTTTTGGAGAAACTTCTTCGACCCTCTGGTCAACTTTCCCTCTTTTTGAGAAGAAAGCACTCTCCACGGGGCCGGGCGTTTCTGTTTTTCGCTCCTTCGCCGGTTTCTGCTGGATATACTTGTTGTTTTCCGGCAAACCGGTGCGGTGCGCGCTGGGCGCACCGCACCGGGATCGGAATTGAAATCGAAGTCCTGATTACCAGGAGGCTTTCTTCACGCCGGGGATCTCGCCCTTGTAGGCCAGCTCCCGGAAGCAGATACGGCAGACGCCGTAATCCCGCAGGTAAGCGTGGGGACGGCCGCAGATCTTGCAGCGGTTGTAGCGGCGAGTGGAGAACTTGGGCTCTCTCTGCTGCTTGAGTTTCATAGACAGTTTAGCCATGTGTTTTCTCCTCTCTTACTTGGTGAAGGGCGCGCCCAGCATGGTCAGCAGCTCGCGGCCCTCTTCGTCGGTCTGGGCGGTGGTGACAAAGGCGATGGTCATGCCGCGGATCTTGTCGATCTTGTCGTACTCGATCTCGGGGAAGATCAGCTGCTCCTTGACGCCCAGGGCGTAGTTGCCGCGGCCATCGAAGCCGTCGGGGTTGATGCCGCGGAAGTCGCGGACACGGGGCAGAGCCACGTTGAACAGACGGTCCACAAACTCCCACATTTTGTCCTGGCGCAGGGTAACCTTGACGCCGATGGGCATACCCTCACGGAGCTTGAAGTTGGCGATGGACTTCTTGGCCTTGGTGATGACGGGCTTCTGGCCGGTGATGGTGGCGATGTCGCCCACCACGGCGTCCAGCACCTTGGCGTTCTCCTTGGCCTCGCCCACGCCGCAGTTGACCACGACCTTCTCCAGCTTGGGGATCTGCATAACGGACTTGTAGCCGAACTTCTGCATCAGAGCAGGAGCGACTTCCTGCGTGTATTTATCCTTCAATTCAGGCATTACAGTTTCCGCTCCTTTCTCAGATTTCGGCGCCGCACTTCTTGCAGACGCGGACGCTCTTGTTCTTGCCGCCGATCTCCTTGACGGTGTGGCCCACGCGGGTGGGCTTGTCGCACTTGGGGCAGACCAGCATCACTTTGGACACATAGATGGGGCATTCCTTCTGGATGATGCCGCCCTCGTCGCCCTGGCGGCGGGGCTTGGTGTGGCAGGAGCAGACATTGACCTCTTTGACGACGACCTTGCCGCTCTTGGGCATGGCGACGAGGACCTCGCCCACCTTGCCCTTGTCCTTGCCGGACAGCACGACGACCTTGTCGCCCTGCTTGATGTTCATATTGTTCATGCCTGGGTACCTCCTCAAATTACTTCGGGAGCCAGGGACAGGATCCTCAGATACTCTTTGTCGCGCAGCTCACGAGCCACCGGCCCAAAGATACGGGTGCCCTGGGGGGTCTTGTCTTCCTTGATGATGACGGCGGCGTTCTCATCGAAGCGGACATAGGAGCCGTCAGAGCGGCGGACGCCGCTGGCGGTGCGGACGATGACGGCCTTGACCACGTCGCCCTTCTTCACCTGGCCGCCGGGCGTGGCCTTGCGCACAGAGGCGACGACCACATCACCGATGTTGCCATACTTCCGCCGGGAACCGCCCAGCACCCGGATGGTTTTCAGCACCTTGGCGCCGGTATTGTCGGCGACCTTCAGATAGGTTTCTTCCTGGATCATACCGGTACCTCCTTACTTCGCTTTCTCGACGATCTCGACCAGTCTCCAGCGCTTATCCTTGGACAGGGGGCGGGTCTCCATGACGCGAACGCGGTCGCCAATGCGGGCTTCGTTGTTCTCGTCGTGGGCCTTGAGCTTGTAGGTGCGCTTGACGATCTTCTTGTACAGCGGGTGAGCCACACGGTCGGCGATGGCCACCACGATGGTTTTGTCCATCTTATCAGAAACGACCAGGCCGACTCTGGTTTTACGGGAAGAAGTTCTTTCCATTGATAAATCCTCCTAATTAGCGGCCTGCGGAAGCGATCTGCTTCTCACGGATGATGGTTTTGACGCGGGCGATGTCCTTCTTGACATCAGCGATCTTGCCGGGATTGTGCAGCTGGTTGGTAGCGTTCTGGAAGCGGAGGTTGAACAGCTCCTTCTTCAGCTCATCCAGCTTGGTCTCCAGCTCGGCGGGAGTCATGCCGCGCACTTCAGTTGCCTTCATTACGCCTCAACCTCCTCTACCGCTTTCTTGACGACCTTGGTCTTGATGGGCAGCTTGTGGCTGGCCAGACGCAGGGCCTCCTTAGCGACTTCTTCGGAAACGCCGCCGATCTCGAACATGACGCGGCCGGGCTTTACCACGGCGACCCAATACTCAGGGGAGCCTTTGCCTTTGCCCATTCGGGTTTCGGCGGGCTGCTGGGTGACGGGCTTGTCGGGGAAGATCTTGATCCAGACCTTGCCGCCGCGCTTGGTGTAACGGGTCATGGCCACACGGGCGGCCTCGATCTGGCGGGAGGTGATCCATGCCGGCTCCAGCGCCTGGAGGCCGTATTCGCCATAGTTGACTTCATTGCCGCGCAGAGCCTTGCCGGTCATACGGCCACGCATCTGCTTGCGGTACTTTACTCTCTTAGGCAGCAGCATCAGCGGTCTCCTCCTTCTCTGCGAGGTGCGCCAGTACCGTTCTGGCGGTTATTGCTGCGGTTGTTGTTGTAGGAAGAACGACGATCACCGCTCTGGCGGTCGCCGCGATAGCCGCGGCCACGGCGGGGACGGCCGCTGTGCTCCCGGTAGGGCTTGGACAGGTCGATGGTGCGGGGGGTGGTCCGCAGGGTCTGCTGGAGGACTTCTCCCTTGTAGACCCAGACCTTGATGCCGATGCGGCCATAGGTGGTGGCGGCCTCAGCAAAGCCGTAGTCGATGTCGGCCCGGAGGGTCTGCAGGGGGATGGTGCCCTCGTGATAGGACTCGCTGCGGGCGATCTCAGCGCCGTTCAGACGGCCGGCCAGAGTGACCTTGATGCCCTTGGCGCCGGCGCGCATGGCGCGGCCGATGGAGTTCTTCATGGCGCGGCGGAAAGAAGTACGCTTCTCCAGCTGCTGAGCGATGTTCTCAGCCACCAGCTGGGCGGTGGTGTCCACCTCGTTGCGCTTGACCTCGACGATGTTGAGGACGGTGGGCTTGCCGATCATCTTCTCGACTTCGCCGCGGATGCGCTCGATCTCGGTGGTGTCCTTGCCGATGATCATGCCGGGGCGGGCGCAGTGGACATAGATGACCACCTTGGAGTTGTCCCGCTCGATCTCGATCTTGGGCACGCCGGTGGCGTACATGGTCTTTTTCAGGTACTTGCGGATCTTGTTGTCCTCCACGACCAGGTCGCCGACCTTATCGCTGCGGGCATACCAACGGGAATCCCAGTCCTTAATGACACCCACGCGGAAACCGTGGGGATTCACTTTCTGTCCCATAGATCTGCCTCCTTATTCTTTCTCCGCCACCACGACAGTGATGTGGGAAGTTCTCTTGTTGATGCGATAGCCGCGGCCCTTGGAAACAGGCTGCATCCGCTTCATGGTCATACCGGCGTCAGCGTAGGCGGCCTTGACCACCAGGTTGTCGGCGTCCATGCCGTGGTTGTTCTCGGCGTTGGCCGCGGCGCTCTTGACCAGCTTGATGAGGTACTCAGAGGCGGCCTTGGGGGTGTGCTCCAGGATGGCGGTGGCCATCTCCACGTCCTTGCCCCGGATCAGCTCACAGACGACGTTCACCTTGCGGGGAGAGATGCGCGCGAAGGCCAGGCTTGCTTTTGCTTCACTCATTTTGCTCTCCTCCTTACTTGGTCTTGCCACCGCTGTGGCCCTTGAAGGTACGGGTGGGAGCGAACTCGCCCAGCTTGTGGCCGACCATATCCTCGGTCACATAGACGGGGATGAACCGCTTCCCGTTGTAAACGTTGAAGGTGTGGGAGACGAAGGAGGGGAAGATGGTGGAGCTGCGGCTCCAGGTTTTCAGGATCTTCTTCTCGCCCGTCTTGTTCATTTCATCGACTCTCTTCAGCAGCTCGGGGGCGCAGAAGGGGCCTTTCTTAACGGATCTGCTCATTCCAGCTTGCCTCCTTACTTCGTCTTACGATGGCGAACGATAAACTTCTCGGTGCGGCTCTTCTTGTTGCGGGTCTTGTAGCCCAGAGCGGGTTTGCCCCAGGGAGTGACAGGACCAGGACGGCCAACAGGAGCGCGGCCTTCGCCGCCGCCGTGGGGATGGTCGTTGGGGTTCATCACGGAACCGCGGACGGTGGGACGGATGCCCATGTGGCGCTTCCGGCCGGCCTTGCCGATGTGGATGTTGCCGTGGTCCTCGTTGCCGATGCCGCCGATGACCGCGCGGCAGTCCAGCTTGATGAGCCGGTACTCGCCGGAGGGCAGGCGAATCTGGGCGTAGCCGTTCTCCTTGGCCATCAGCTGGGCCTGCTCACCGGCGGCGCGCACCAGCTGTGCGCCGTGGTTGGTGTGCATTTCGATGCAGGAGATGACGGTGCCGATGGGGATGTTGGCCAGGGGCAGGCAGTTGCCGGGCTTGATGTCGGCCTCGGGGCCGGACTCCACCACGTCGCCGGCCTTCAGGCCGGACTGGGCGATGATATAAGCCTTGGTGCCGTCCTCATACTGGATGAGGGCGATGTTGGCGGTGCGGTTGGGGTCGTACTCCAGGCGGAGGACGTTGGCCTGACCGGCCTTGTCCCGCTTGAAGTCGATGATGCGGTAGATCTTCTTATTGCCGCCGCCGTGATGGCGGACGGTGATGCGGCCCGTGTTGTTGCGGCCTGCGCTCTTTTTCAGCTTCTTAGTGAGGCTGCGCTCAGGCCGGGCCTTTTTATCCACGCCCTCGAAGGCGGACACAGTCATGTTGCGGCGCGCCGGGGTCGTGGGCTTATACGTTTTGATAGCCATTTGCGTTACCCTCCTTACACCATTTCTTCAAACAGCTCGATGGTCTTGGAGTCCTCGGTCAGCGTGACGATGGCCTTTTTCCAGTCGGGACGCTTGCCGGGACGGCCCGCGCCCATGCGCTTTTTCTTGCCGTCGTAGTTGATGGTGTTGACCTTCGCCACCTTCACGTCAAAGAGCTTTTCCACAGCTTTGGCGATTTCGTTCTTGGTGGCGCGCTTATCCACCACGAAGGTGTACTTGCCCTCGGCGGTGGCGGCCATGGAAGCCTCGGTAACGACGGGCTTCCGAATCAAATCATAAGCAGTCATTACGCGTAAACCTCCTCGATGGTGGCCAGGGCGGCCTTGTCGACCACCAGGCTCTTGGCGTTGACGATGTCGTAGACGTTCAGGATGTCGGCGGGGGTGGTGACGACGCCGGGGATGTTGCGGCTGGACAGGATGACGTTCTCGTTGACGCCGTCGGTGACGACGACGGCCTTACCGGCGTCCACAGCGCCCAGCAGGCTGACCATTTTCTTGGTTTTGATCTCGTCCATCGCCAGGCTGTCGATGACGAAAACGCGGCCGTTCTGGGCCTTGTCGGACAGGACGCTCTTGAGCGCCAGGCGCTTGAGCTTCTTGTTCAGGGTGTAGCGATAGGAACGGGGCTTGGGTGCGAACACCACGCCGCCGTGGGTCCACTGGGGGCTGCGGGTGCTGCCCTGACGGGCGCGGCCGGTGCCCTTCTGTCTCCAGGGCTTCTTGCCGCCGCCGGAGACCTCAGCGCGGGTCAGAGCGGACTGCGTGCCCTGACGGCAGTTGGCCAGATGGTTCTTGACCACTGCGTGAACGGCGGCTTCGTTCGGCTCGATGCCGAAAATCGCCTCGTTCAGTTCGATTTCGCCGGTCTGATTGCCGGAAAAATCATAAACGTTAGCCTTAGGCATGAAAATCTCTCCTTCCCTTTATCAGTGCGTTCTCGCGGAAGCCTTCTGCGGGTTACGACCGGAAGCCTTCTGGGGATTGAGGCTGATGGACGCGCCGGCCTGCTTCGCCTTGACGACCTTGGTGGTGGCTTTCAGGACCACGATGCCGCCCTTGGGGCCGGGAACTGCGCCCCGTACGGCGATGAGGTTGATCTCAGGATCGACCTTGACGACTTCCAGGTTCTTGATTGTGACCTGCTCGTTGCCCATCTGGCCCGCGCCGATCTTGCCCTTGCGGATGCGGGAGGGGGTAGAGGTGGAGCCCATAGAACCGGCATGACGATGGACGGGGCCGCCGCCGTGGCTCATGGGAGTGCGGTGGGCGCCGTGGCGCTTGATGACGCCGGCGTAGCCCTTGCCCTTGCTGGTGGCGGTGGCGTCGATGTGCTCGCCCTCGGCGAACACGTCGGCGTGGAGCACGTCGCCCACATCCAGCTTGTCGGCGTCGGTGAACTTGACTTCCTTCAGCACCCGCAGGTTCTCTTCGGTGGCCTTTTTCAGGTGGCCCTTCTGCGCCATGGTCAGGTGCTTTTCGGTGGTGGGCAGGAAGCCCAGCTGGACGGCCTCATAGCCGTCCTTCTCGGCGGTCTTCTTCTGCACCACGGTGCAGGGGCCCGCTTCGATGACAGTGACGGGGATGACCTTGCCATCGGCGTCGAAGATCTGGCTCATGCCGACCTTCTTGCCAATGATTGCCTTCTGCGTATTGGCCATTTTGGATGTTTCCTCCTTAAATAAGGTTATTGGTTGAACGATTCTCTGACAGATTGGGCTTGCCGGAATCCTCCAACATGACCCTCCCGGTTCTCAAAAAAGGCCGGGAAACGGGTTCAACAAAGTTGTGTCGCCCACGTCTGACGCGGGACTTACTGAGACGGCTGATTACAGCTTGATCTCAATATCCACGCCCGCCGGCAACTGCAGATTCATCAGGGACTCCACGGTCTTGGGGGTGGGGTTCTGGATGTCGATCAGGCGCTTGTGGGTGCGGCGCTCAAACTGCTCGCGGGAGTCCTTGTACTTGTGGACGGCGCGCAGGATGGTGACGACCTCTTTCTTGGTGGGCAGCGGGATGGGGCCAGAGACGGAAGCGCCGGTGCGCTTGGCAGTCTCGACGATCCGCTCGGCGCTCTGGTCGATGAGCTGGTGGTCGTAAGCCTTCAGGCGAATGCGGATAGATTGGTTAGCCATGGTTTTTCCTCCTGTTTCGTACATGATCGTACATGACCAAAATCGGTGGCTCCTGGCGGGAAGTTTTGCACACCACGCCGCGTGTATCGTGCCGGGTCACAGCAAAAGCCGACAGAAGCTGTCGGCTGAGCCGCAAGGGTCCCACAACATCGCGGAACACGTCGCGCAAAAACACAGCCGCCCGAATCCGGTTCGGACATACTCAGCGGAAGTTACCGGACTTCGTCCGCAATCTCCCGCGTCATCGCAGGCGCACCATTCCCAGTGCGCTTTTCGTATCATACTACACTTTTCCTTCGCCGTCAAGAAAAATTTCAAAAAACTTTTCGGTTTCTGAGAAATTCCGGGCCGCCTGGGATTTTTCCGTTTTCCCCCTTGACAAGCGGGGGAGACGGGAGTATACTTGCGTCAGTTAGCAAGAACTAACCCCCCGTTTCCTCCTCCTTCCTCTTCTTCCACGGGGCGGTTGGTGGCTGACAGTTCCGCCAAACGAAGTTTTCTCACTTTCACTTCTCCCTTCGTTTGGAGGTTGCGCCGGGGGTCGGGCCATAGCGGCCCCCGGCCCAATTATCAATTTGAGCTATTAGCCGTTAGTTGTTAGCTGTTAGTTCAGTACTACCAATCTAAAGTGAACTGCCAAAAAGAAAGCTGGGAGCAAAACCGCCCGTTTGGAAAGGAATACAAACGGTAAGCGCAGCACGGAACGTCAAGTACCGCAAAACTAATAGCTAAGAGCTAAAAGCTAATATCATATTCTCCCATTGAAGGACACAAACTACCATAGTGACAACCACCTATATTATATGAAGAAGGAGACTTACCCCATGAAACAGATCATTCAAATTTTAGATGTCATTGGCCGGGAGGTCATGGACAGCCGGGGCAACCCCACTGTGGAAGTGGAGGTCTATCTGGCCGACGGCAGCGTGGGCCGGGCGGCGGTGCCCTCCGGGGCCTCCACCGGCGTGTACGAAGCCTGCGAGCTGCGGGATGGCGACAAGAACCGCTACGGCGGCAAGGGCGTGCTGGACGCGGTGGACCACGTGAACAACGAGATCGCCGAGGAGCTGCGGGGCATGAACGCCCTGGACCAGACCGCCATCGACATGACCCTGATCCAGCTGGACGGCACCGCCAGCAAGACCAAGCTGGGGGCCAACGCCATTCTGGGCGCGTCTCTGGCCTGCGCCAAGGGCGCGGCCAACGCTCTGGGCTTGCCTCTGTACCAGTATGTGGGCGGCGTCAACGCCAAGACCCTCCCCGTCCCCATGATGAACATCCTCAACGGCGGTGCACACGCTACCAACAACGTGGACATCCAGGAGTTTATGATCATGCCCGTGGGCGCGCCCAACTTCCGGGAGGCCCTGCGCTGGTGCGCCCAGGTGTTCCACACCCTGAAAACCGTCCTGAAGGACAACGGCACCCCCGCCGCCGGTGTGGGCGACGAGGGCGGCTACGCTCCCAACCTGAACACCGACGAGGACGCACTGAAGTGCATCGTCCAGGCCATCGAAACCGCAGGCTTCAAGCCCGGCGAGGACTTCAAAATCGCCATCGACGCCGCCTCCTCCGAGTGGTACAACAACAAGACCGGCAAGTATGACCTGCCCAAGGCGGGCAAGACCCTGACCAAACAGGATCTGGTGGCCATGTGGACCGACTTTGCTAATAAGTACCCCATCATCTCCCTGGAGGACGGCATGGGCGAAAACGACTGGGACGGCTGGAAACTGCTCACCGACGCCATCGGCGACCGGGTCCAGCTGGTGGGCGACGACCTGTTCGTCACCAACACCACCCGCCTGTCCATGGGCATCAACAAAGGCGTGGGCAACGCCATCCTCATCAAGGTCAACCAGATCGGCACCCTGACCGAGACCCTGGACGCCATCCAGATGGCGAACCGGGCGGGCTACACCGCCATCGTCAGCCACCGCAGCGGCGAGACCGAGGACACCACCATCGCCGACCTGGCCGTGGCCCTCAACGCCGGGCAGATCAAGACCGGCGCGCCCAGCCGCACCGACCGGGTGGCCAAGTACAACCAGCTGCTGCGCATCGAAGAGGAGCTGGGCGGCGTGAGCCAGTATCCCGGCAAGAAGGCTTTCTTCAATCTGAAATAATTCCAAGCGCACCTGAGCGTTAGACCTGCTATCAAAACCGCCTGATTTTTCACCAAAAAAGTCGGGCGGTTTTTTGAACTTTTTGTGTATTTTTGCTTTTACAATATCACTGAAAAATTGCAGTTTTTCCCGAAACCATAGAAATGAATGAAGTTTTCCCGTCATTTCCATCGAAGGCCGAAAGGAAACCGTAAAAAATTAGACCGGAATCCACATTCTGCTTGACAGGGGGACATTTTCTGTTATATAACTATAGCAGGGCTAAGGTGGCCCACCTAAAATTACTAGAAAGCTGAGGTAGAGACGCAATATGGCAAACATTGATTTGACCCAGTATGGCATCACCGGAACCACAGAAATCGTCCGCAACCCCTCTTACGAAATGCTCTTTGAGGAAGAGACCAAACCCGAGCTGGAGGGCTTTGAAAAGGGCCAGGTCAGCGAGCTTGGCGCTGTCAACGTCATGACCGGCATCTACACGGGGCGTTCTCCTAAAGATAAGTACATCGTCATGGACGAGAACTCCAAGGACACCATCTGGTGGACCACCGAGGGCTATCCCAACGACAACCACCCCGCCTCCCAGGAGACCTGGGCTGCCGTCAAGAAAATCGCCAAGGACGAGCTGTGCAACAAGCGTCTGTTCGTGGTGGACGCCTTCTGCGGCACCAATAAGGACACCCGTATGGCCATCCGCTTCATCATGGAAGTGGCCTGGCAGGCTCATTTCATCAAGAACATGTTCATTCAGCCCACCGCTGAGGAGCTGGAGGACTTCGAGCCGGACTTCGTGATTTACAACGCCTCCAAGGCCAAGGTGGAGAACTACAAGGAGCTGGGCCTCCGCTCCGAGACTGCCGTTGTCTTCAACATCACCAGCCGCGAGTCCGTCATCATCAACACCTGGTACGGCGGCGAGATGAAGAAGGGTATGTTCTCCATGATGAACTACTACCTGCCGCTGAAGGGCATTGCCGCCATGCACTGCTCCGCCAACACCGATATGAACGGCGAGAACACCGCCATCTTCTTCGGCCTGTCCGGCACCGGCAAGACCACCCTGTCCACCGACCCCAAGCGCCTGCTGATTGGCGACGACGAGCACGGCTGGGACGACAACGGCGTGTTCAACTTCGAGGGCGGCTGCTATG
>JAJQAS010000091.1 GCA_021203685.1 Clostridiales bacterium
TGAGCAGGTCGATCATTTCTTTTCGGGCTGCTTTCTGGTCGGGGTAGAGCTTTTTGTTCTCGGCGTTCGAAGCTGCGTACTCCTGCTTTAACGCCTTGATAGAGGGCAGCTTCTCCAGCCCCTGAGAATCGAAGTAACGCTTCGCCGCTTCGTGCAGCATGATGTCACTCCGATGGGCCTCGTAAAACTCTGCCTGCTTCTTCTTCGGGAGTTTTTTATATTGAAGGTAGACATCCCGTGTTTTGCCATAGGTGCCGATTTGTCATTGCAGTTCGGCAATCTCCTTCATCCTTGCTTCATTGGCCTTCGTCTTGTCAGAAATCTGGTGATAGCGCTCAGTTGCGTCATCACATTCTTCTGCAAATTTTTCAACATCGCTCATACCACGCTCTTTCATCCAAACGACTGTCTTTGCAATTTCTTTCAAGTTATAAGACTTCGCCCACCGCTCAAAGCCGGGAGAATTGGCCTGGGCCAGCTTCGCTTGAATGTCGATCAGGGAGCGAGGGCGCATATCCTCCTTGGCGGTGAAGCTCTCCTGTTTTTGGCGGCTCCTGACATTCCGCTTGCCCTCCAGCCGTTCCCGGATAGCATCCTCGCTGTAGTCCTCCGAGAGGGAATCGCAGCGGATGAAGTGCTTCGCTTCCGGTATTCTGAACGCCAGGTGCTTACCGGTTTTGACCTCGGCTCCCGCCGCCCGCATCGCCAACAGGAACTCCCCGTAGCTTTTGCAGTCAGGAGTAAGCGCAGCGTCTATCATCTGCTCCAGCTTCTGCCGGTTGGTCAGAGGCTTATTTTCCCCCAGCCTGGAGCCATATCTGCTTCGGCTGGGCTTCGGGTCCTCGATGACGGACAGGCCATTTTCCAGACACAGGATGTCGGAAATTCTGCGAATGGCAAAGCTGGAACCCCAGAAGTTTCTGAATTTTCGGGCACAGTCCAGGCTGGTAGAGTTGAAAATAATATGAGAGTGAATATGCTTTTTGTCCACATGAGTGCAGACGATGAAGGCGTGGTTGCCCTTCGTCAGCGACATCGCCAGGTCATACCCAATCTGATTGGCCTTCTCCGGTGTGATCTCTCCCGGCTTGAAAGACTGCCGCAGATGGTAGGCGATCACATCGTTGTCCTTGTGTGTCTTGCCTGTCTGTGCGGCATACTGCCGTTTGGAGAACAGGAACTCCGCATCCACGATGGATGGGTTGCATTGGTAGGCGCTGATCCGTTTGCCGTTATCGGTCTTTTCCGGGTTCTTCACATAATCGGTTGACTGCCCCAGCGCCTGGGCAATGCTGCGCCTTTTCCCGGCATGAAGCGGCTTCAAAAATGTCGTTGCCATAGTTCACCTCCTCGAAAAGCGGCAGCCCGGTTGGGTCGCCGGCATAAGTGACCTTATAGGAGAGAAAATAAAAGATAGGTTTTCACTCTCGCGCGATTTTCGCAAGACTTTTCAGCACTTGCCCAAAAAGTTCCGTGCAGTTGTTCAGACTTTTCCGCACCTCAATCAACTCCTGCGGGTAATACCCGCCGCCGGAGTTGAGCCGCCGGGCGATTTGATTCAGGTTGTTTGACGCTGATTTCAGATACTTGCTGCAATCCGGTATCTGTGGAATATCCAGTTGGACAATCAGCCCGTTTAAGCACATCTTACGGATGAAGGCGCTCATGTTAGAGACTCCTGCCTCCGCCATCCGCTGTTCCATGAGCTGTCGTTCTTTGCCGGATACTTTGAAATAAATCCCGCTGGATTTCTCCTTCGTCATGCTTCACATCACCGTCCCTTTCTCTGCCAGACGATCTCATAACCCAACGCATCAGCCAGCTCCACCGCCTCCAGATAGCGGAGGGACCCCCGGCTCAATTTGCCGGAGAAGTTGGACACGCTGGGACTCCACCCGTATTCATCCGCCAGCTTCTCCACGACCTCCTGCATGGTAAAGCCGGAGCGGATGATGTTGGCCTTGATCTCGTTCTTAAAAGCTGTGTTTCTGTTCACAGTCTTAGCCCCCTTTCAAACGGAAACGGGAGCCTCGCAGGAGGCCCCCGTTGAGATAAATGTGAAATTGGTTACCATGAAAATCATGCGCTGTCCCTGGCCTCGGCCTGCTCAGCCGCCAGCTTCTTCTTTTCCCGTTCCTTCCTCCGTTGGTAGCTTTCCCGATTCTGCTGCCTGCGCTTCTTTGCTCTGGCCTCTGCCTCAATCTCCTCCGGCGTCAGTTCCGGGTCAGGAATTTCGACCTTTCCGATATACTTCAGGTAAATTTCCACTTCCTGCACCCGTTCCCCGTCGATTCGCTCCGGGTTGTGGACAAGCACCTTGTCCACAAACTCATAAATCATAGGGGTGGTCAGTTCCGAAAAATCCGTATACTTTTTTGCCAGGGCCACGAATTGCTCTGCTTTGGCTGTATCCTCATTGAAGGAGCCCAATTCAGCTTGCCCAGCGGCGATGGCCTCCTCCAAGTCCGCCTGCTCCTGCTCATACTCCGCAGAAAGCGCTTCATACCGCTTCTCCGGCAGTTTGCCAAGTGCATAGGATTCATACAGCTTCTTGAGCAGCGTGTCCAGTTCCTTGCAGCGTCTCTCATCCCGCCGCAATTTCTGCTTCAGGGCCTTTGCCGCTTCCTCCTGCTGGATTTCCGATGCTTCCCACATTTTCTTGATAAACGCTGCCTCGTCTGCCAGCGCAAACTGACTGACATAGCGGATCGCCTCCAGTAGCAAGCTGCGCACTGCCTTTGTGCTAATATAGTGGTGGGTGCAGCGCTGTTTTTCACGGCAAAGCCCCTGCCTGTACGCACCGCAGTCATAATGATCCTGCAAATACTCTTTGCCATTTCTGGTGTGCATACGGTTACGGTGGTTATACATCCTCGAACCGCAGTCTGCGCAGAACAAAAGGCCGGTCAGGGGATTGGCAACGCCAGTGGTGTCCGTGCGGTGAACTGTTTCCCTGGTACGCTGAGCAAGTTTCCAAGTCTCCGGATCGACAATGGCCTCATGGGTATTCTCAAAAATCAGCCAGTCTTCCGGGGCGTTTTTCACCTGCTTGTCCTTATAGCTCTTTTTGCTGGTGCGAAAGTTGCCCGTATGCCCCATATATTCAGGCTTCGCCAATAATTGCATGATTGTTGCTGCATA
>JAJQAS010000148.1 GCA_021203685.1 Clostridiales bacterium
GCTGCTCCTCCTGGGCTTTTTGCAGGTTTTGCTCCTCAGAGGCCACCTGCGCTTCCGTTTCCGCCACCAGCGAATTGAGCAGCTCTGCGCTCAGCTTGCTTTCGCCACGGATGACCTTCAGCGTTTCCGCCCGCAGGTCGGAAAGCTCCTTTGCCTTTTGGGAATAACGGGCCTTCGCCTGGGTAACCTTGCTGTTTGCCAGCGCAAGCTGCTTTTCGTGCTGCGCGCCGAGAAGGTTCCCCTTCGGGGCCGCCTTGATTTGGGCGAATTTCGTCCGAATCGCCTCGTCCACGATTTTGTCCAGGATGCTGACGGTGTAGCCGGACTGCCCATCGCACAGGCTCTTGTGCCGCACCTTGTAGTGGCACTGATACCTTGCAATGCTCTGATAGTAATAGCTTCCGTCCGTGTGCTTCCGCTTGCGCCCCGCCGTGGTGAGCGTCAGCCGGTTCCCGCAGTGACCACAGTAAACGCAGCCCACCACCAGCGCCCTGCTCTTGCAGTTCAGCAGTGTGGGGCTGTGGGGCTTTGTGCGGTCCTGCATGATCTGCTGCGCCCGCTGAAAAAGCTCCGGTGGGATGATTTGCAGCTCCGGCAGCGGTTCGGAACGGGCTTCACCGTTGATAATGATTCCGGTATAGGTCTCATTTTTTATCATACGGTTGATGCTGGTGTTGGGGAAGTCCCTGCCGCCTCTGCCCCGGATGCCCTGGCCGTCCAGCCAGTGGCTGAGCCGCTGCGCGCCGTAACCCTCGTCCACATACTTGTGGAAAATCAGGCGGACGATCTCAGCCTCCTGCTCGTCCACCACCAGCTCGCAGACCTCGTGGTTCCGCTTGTTGACACGGCCCTGCTTTTCGATGCGGTATCCGAAGGGTACAGAGCCGCCGGTGTAGTGGCCCTGCTCGGTCAGTTGTTCCAGCCGGGTCTTGGTGCGGATGGAGGTTTTCAGGCTTTCGCCCGACGCCTGCCAGTAGCGGATGTAATTCATCAGCTTGTCCACATGGGTGTCGAACCGCTGCTGGCCTTCCCGTGTGCTCCACACCTCGATGCCGTTTTTGACGAACCATTCCACCACAAAGGGCGTCTCATCGTCCCGGCGGCCAAGGCGGTCAAACATGAACACCAGCAGGATGTCAAACGTGCCTCGGAGGGCGTCCTGCTGGATGCTCTGAATGGCGTCCCGGTTTTTGGCGGAGACCTTATACCCGGAGACGCCCTTCTCAAAGTATTCCTTTACAATCTGCCAACCCATGTTTTTCGCAAATTCACGGCATTCCTGCTTCTGCATGGGAATGTCGTCTTTTTCAACCTGGCCGGCAGTTGATACGCGATAGAGCGCGCATACTCGTTTGGGTTCCATCATCATTATCCTCACTTTCAGAAGAACAATGACTTTTTTGCCTGTATTCGGTTTTCAAGGTACAAGTTCTACGGTCATTATCCCTCGATTTTTGCGGAAAAGCAAGCCTGTCATCAGGCTTGGCTGCTGCAAGCGGCCCAAAGAGTCTGCTTCATCTTCTGGACGCGCTCGCTGTCGCAGTTCTGCGGTGTGCGAATGGTCACTTTCTTCCCCTCAATGGTCAGCACCTCGGCCTTCGTAACGGCGGGTGTCTGGGTCTTGGCGGTCTCAAGCATAAAAGTTCCCTCCTTGCTAAAACTTCAACGGCAGCGCGTTTTTCCTGCTGCTGCCGTTGTAGATGTGCCTGTGTCATTCTTTGCAGCGTCTCCTGCCGCTTTGTCGCTTCTCATATCCGGGGTGTCGCTGCCCAGCCCCAGCTCCACCTCCAGACACTGGCTGATTGCCTCCATATGCTTGTCCGACAGGTGCGCCATATAGCGGATAATATCCGACTTGTTGATGGTGTCCGGCTGCTCCGCCAGAACCTGCGAGGGGTACGGGATACCCCTCACGTTTTCCAGCACATAGTGGGTGGGCTGGTTGGGCTTCTTGTTCACCTTCGATGTCAGCTTGACCACGCTGAGCGTGGGGCTGTGCCGATTGCCGGTGTTGTTTTGCATGACCACAACGGGGCGGATGCCGCCCTGGATGGAGCCACGCCATTCGCCGCAATCCGCTAAATAGACATCCCCACGGCGGTACACCCAATTTTCTCTCATGGCAGGTCCCCTCAGAATTTCAGGGGCAGCGCATACTTTTTGCTGCTTCCGTTGTAAATGCGGTAGACCTGATAGAGATACTTCTTGTATCCGGTCAGGCTGCTGCCGATGGCTCGGCCCTCCCGGTAGATGGTCAGCGGGTCCACCTTGCGGAGCTGCGTCACCATGCGCTTGGGATTGTACTCTCCGTGATACAGTGCCACGAAGCGGCACATTCCTCTGATGTTTGTCGCCCGCAGGGAATCCGGGTCGCCGTTCCACGCCGCCAGCAACAGTCCCAGGGCCTCTTTGTACTTGTCCTCGCCGATGGCCTGAAACTCCTCAAACGCCGTCTTGATGCAGGCAATTCGTTTGTAGCCGGGTTTCTGGTCGTAGTCCAGTGTCAGGCCCAGGCTCTCGTTGACCCGGAGAAACCACATCTCCACTTCCTCGCCGCCGAAGATGTTGGCGCGGATTTTCTCGCCGGGGGTCAGCCGGGCAGAAACGCCGGTCTGTTTGGCGAACAGAAGGGCCTCGTCGCTCTCTGTCATGCCGTAATAGACCTTGCACCGGATAGGCAGAGGGCGGCCCCCGTTCTTGGCAACGCGGGCGTCTATGGTGTGCTGACCGTCGAACACATAGTAGCGTCCGTTGCGGCAGCTCGCCTTCGGCTCATTGGCGATGCGCTCATCAAAGTCGGAGACGATGGCGTTCACACGATTGGGCTGCAAACGGCGCTGATAATCCTTCGGGATGATCAGTTGCTGCGAGTTCAGCAGCATGATCTCATACGGACATTCCACAGGTTTCATTTTTCCCTCCTAGAAGTTCTGTAAGTAGTGGATACCTTTTTTTGCAATTTGTTTGATACGGTTGAGAAAAGTCGTCTCTTTTGCAATTTCCGGGTTCAGTTCCAGGCATTTGTTCCAACGGAAAATCAGGGTGTCAACAGCGTCCTGCATATCCAGAACTACGTCGTCTTCGGTGGTGATGCCGTCAGAGTTCAACATACTGTTGTAAATCTCCATGATTTGCT
>JAJQAS010000035.1 GCA_021203685.1 Clostridiales bacterium
CCACGCTGGCCGCCCTGCGGGAGAAAAAGCGCATCGCCCTGGCCAACAAGGAGACCCTGGTCTGCGCCGGAGAGCTGGTCATGCGCACCGCCAAGGAATACGGCGCGGAAATTATCCCCGTGGACAGCGAGCACTCCGCCCTGTTCCAGTGCCTCCAGGGCAGCCACGACCATGGAGAGCTAAAACGGCTGATTTTGACCTGTTCCGGCGGCCCCTTCTTCGGCAAGACCCGGGAGGAGCTGGCTCACTACACCCGGGCCGACGCGCTGAAACACCCCACCTGGAAGATGGGGGCCAAAATCACCATCGACTGCGCCACCCTAATGAACAAGGGCCTGGAGTTCATCGAGGCCATGCGGCTTTATCAGGTGGCCCCGGAGCAGATCACCATCGCCATCCACCGGCAGAGCATCGTTCACTCCCTGGTGGAGTTCCGGGACAACGCCATCCTCGCCCAACTGGGGGTGCCGGATATGCGCCTGCCCATCCAGTACGCCCTGACCTACCCCGCCCGGACGGAAGGCGTGGCCGGGGAGCTGAATCTGTTCGACTGCCCGCCTCTGACCTTCCAAAAGCCGGACATGGAGACCTTCCAGTGCCTGAAGCTGGCGCTGGGGGCGGCCCGGAAGCCCGGTGTGGCCTGTGCCGTGCTGAACGGCGCCAACGAAGCGGCAGTTGGGCTGTTCTTGCAGGATAAAATCAAGTTCCTGGAGATCGGTGAGCTGGTGGCCCGTGCGCTGGAGACGGTGCCTGACGGCCCCGCCGACACCCTGGAGCAGGTGTTGGAGGCCGACGCCGCCGCCCGGGAGGCGGTCTACGCGCTGGTCTAATGTGCAATTTGCAATGTACAAGGATATGGAAACCGGCTGCAAAAGGACAACCAAATGATTTTTCTCTATCTTCAACCTTTATTGTGAATTTGGGGTCAGGTACCTTACCTGACCCCAACATTTATTATAATGCGTACTGAACAAAACCATAAGCATTGAAAGGCAAAGCCTTTCATGCCTGTCGGCTTTGTTCAAGTGCAAGGTTTTTACGCAGATAAGCGAAAAAACCTTGCACCATCCGTTGACACAGCAAGCTGTGCCAACGGAACTACGCATTGTTATAATGTCTGATTTCATGAACCAGCGTAAAACTGCTGGTTCATAAAATTGCGCGGCCTTCACCGCGCAAATAAACCGCATGGCGGTTTATTCAGCAGACATTATTATAGAACCAAAAAAGACAGACCCGCAGTTCGCAGGTCTGTCTCTCAAATTTGCTTAGGGAAAGAATTTCTTCTTCTTTTTGCCCTCTTTGTTGGGCCGGTTGCCCATGGCCTCGTCGTAGGCCACCAGCGCCTCCCGCTGGGCGGGGGTCAGGTTGGTGGGCACCTGCACCTGGATGGTCACCCACTGGTCGCCCCGCTGGTCGCTGCGCAGCCGGGGCATACCCTGGCCCCGGAGCCGGAACTGCGCGCCGGGCTGGGTGCCTGCGGGCAGCTTATACTTCACCTTGCCGTGGACGGTGGGAATCTCCAGCTCCGCCCCCAGCGCCGCCTGGGCGAAGGTGACGAACTGCCGGTAATAGATGTCCGCGCCGTCCCGCTCGAAGTACTCGTGGGGCTGGACGCTGATGAACACCACCAAATCCCCGGCGGGGCCGCCGTTCTTGCCGGTGTCCCCCGCGCCGCGAATGTTCATGCGCTGGCCGTCGTCGATGCCTGCGGGGATTTTGACGGTGATCTTCTTGCGCTTGTAGACCAGACCCTTGCCCCGGCAGGATTTGCAGGGGTTGTCGATGATTTGGCCGGTGCCCCGGCAGCGGTTACAGGTCTGCTGGGTGGACATGACGCCGAAGGCGGTGCGCCGCTGGACGTTGACCACACCCGCGCCGCCGCAGTCGGGGCAGGTCTGGGGTTGTGCGCCGTCGGCGCAGCCGGTGCCGTGGCACTCCGGGCAGTTCTCCAGCCGCCGGGCCTCCACCTGCTTCTCGCAGCCCTTGACGGCCTCCATAAAACTGATGGTCACGTCCGCCCGGACGCTGTTGCCCTGCTGGGGGGCGTTGGCCCGCTGCTGACCGCCGAAGCCGCCAAACCCGCTGCCGAAGCCTCCCGCCCCGCCGCCGAAGATGGTGGAGAAGATGTCGCCCATGTCGAAGCCGTCGAACCCGGCGCCGCCGGCCCCGGCTCCATAGTTGGGGTCTACCCCTGCGAAGCCGTACTGGTCGTAACGGGCCTTCTTCTCCTCGTCGGAGAGGATTTCATACGCCTCGTTGACCTCTTTGAACTTGGCCTCCACCTCTTTGTCGCCGGGGTTCATGTCGGGATGGTACTTTTTGGCCAGCTTGCGGTAGGCCCGCTTTAGCTCGTCCTGTGACGCGCTTTTGCTGACGCCAAGGACCTCATAATAATCGCGTTTTTCGTCTGCCATAATCAAAACCTCTCAAAACAGAGATGTAAAACCCATTTGAACGCTATTCTATAACGATTTTATCCTTTTGGGAATCTGCCGATAAACCGTCAACAGGGGACGGGGCATCCGCCCCGCCCCTCTGCCGGTCATTCCATGTTCAATACTTCGTAACAGAATTTATTTATCGTCGTCCACCACTTCGTAGTCGGCGTCATAGTAGTCATCGCCGTTGCCGCCGTTGTTGCCGGACTGGCCCGCGTTGGGGTCATAGCCCGCGCCAGCGTTGGGATTATAGCCCG
Source organism: Clostridiales bacterium (assembly GCA_021203685.1). Lineage (GTDB taxonomy): Bacteria > Bacillota > Clostridia > Oscillospirales > Oscillospiraceae > Onthomonas. The sequence continues at coordinate 2,699 of JAJQAS010000035.1, forward strand.
CACCGGCAGCGTTGGGGTCGCCGCCCGCCTGCTGGTACAGCTTGGCGGAGATGTCGTAGAACACCTTGGTCAGCTCGTCGGTGGCGGCCTTGATGGCGGCGGTGTCGGTGCCCTTCATGGCGTCCTGGAGCTTGGCCTTGCCCGCCTCGATCTGGCTCTTCTCGCCCTCGCTGATCTTGTCGCCCAGCTCGGAGACGGTCTGGTCGCACTGATACAGCAGCTGGTCGGCCTGGTTCCGGGCGTCCACGTCCTCCTTGCGCTTGGCGTCCTCGGCGGCGAACTGCTCGGCCTCCCGGACGGCCTTGTCGATGTCCTCCTTGGACATGTTGGTGGAGGCGGTGATGGTGATGTTCTGGCTCTTGCCGGTGCCCTTATCCTGGGCGGTGACGTTGACGATGCCGTTCACGTCGATGTCGAAGGTGAC
>JAJQAS010000250.1 GCA_021203685.1 Clostridiales bacterium
CTGTCTGTTCGTAAGAGCGGGCAGCTTTTTTGTGTGTTCATTTCCTGTTCATGGTATTTTTACAAAAAATTCATTCAAATCTCGAAGAAATAAGTATAATAAAAGTAGAAATGTTATTAAGGACGACATTTCTAATCTGTTCCCCTTGCTGCACCATGCGAGGGTAATTTCATTTCACTGGCAAGGAGGTAACATACTATGATTCATGGAGGTATTTTCAATGAAAAAATACAACGATTTTCTTTGCGAAGTCTTTCTCTTCGCCATCTGCGCGGCACTCTTCCTGTGGTTGGTACACTCGAATTTCTTCGATTCGACGACCCTCAAGTCCAATATTCTTCAGGGTTTGATTACCTTTCTTCCGTTGTTCGCTTATCAACTCAAAAAACGCTTTTCTCAGCGCGGAGCGCTGGGATTTGGCACCCACATCTGTATTGCCATCTCTATCTCAATCACCTTTATGAAATAACCCTTTCATAAATCCCAGTTTTGAGATACTAAATCCATAACGACTCGCATGGTGAAGACAAGCCCTCGGAAGCAATTCCGAGGGCTTGTGCTGTTTTGCATTGATGCAGAGCACCACACCTTATAGTTCCCCCAGCTCCAACAGCGGCACCACCAGCGTGAACCGGCTCCCCACCTGGGGGCGGCTGACCACCTCGATGCTGCCCCCCTGCCGCTGGGCGATCCACTTGGCGATGGGGAGGCCCAGCCCGGTGCCGCCGTTTTGACGGCTGCGGCTCTCGTCGGTGCGGTAAAACCGCTCGAACACACGGGGCAGTTCCTCCGGGGCGATGCCCTGGCCGCTGTCGGTGACGGAAAACAGCCCCATTTTCCCCCGGCGGGACAGGCGGATGAACAGCTCGCCTCCTTCGGGGGTGTACCTCACAGCGTTGTCCACCAAAATGCGCATGGCCTGTTTCAGCAGCAGCCGGTCCGTTTCGGCCATCAAAAACGGCTCGATTTCTCCGGTGACCTCCCGGCCCGTCTCCAGCAGCTGGGTCTCGTGGAGGACTTCCTCCGCCATGTCGGACAGGTTCAGCATCACCCGGTTCACCGGCTGGGTCTCGTTGTCCCCACGAGCCAGGAACAGCAGACTTTGCACCAGGGCGCTCATGCTCTCTGCTTCCTGGCGAATGGCGTCGATGGCCTCCTGCCGGGCGGCGGGGTCGTTTTTGCCCCAGCGGTCCAGCATATTGGCGTAGCCCTGAATGACCGCGATGGGGGTGCGCAGTTCGTGGCTGGCGTCGGAGACGAAGCGGGTCTGGGCCTGATAGCCCTTCTCGATGCGCTCCAGCATGGCGTTGATGGCCTCGGTCAGGGTGGCCAGCCCCTCCTGTTCGCCGGGGACAGCCAGCCGCTCGCTCAGGTGGGCGGCGTTGATGTCGTCCAGCTTTTCCGCCAGCTGGCGCAGATCCTCCAGGTCCAGGTCGAAGCGGCCCAGCACGTCCGCCGTCTCCTCCAGCGCCGCCAGGGGGGTCAACATGCGCCGGACGGTCTGGCTGTTCCGCACCAGCCCAACGACCAGCCCTGCCGCTTCTACGGCCAGCAGCAGCCGCCACACCCAGCCGGGGCCGTCGAAAAAGAGGAACACAATGCCGTCCAGCAGCAGATACCCAAACAGCCCCCGGTAAAAGAGGCCGGTGACCATCCGCTGGGCGGCGTAGGTGCGGGAATCTCGGTCTGCCATCGCGCTCACATCCTTCTCACGTCCGCCGAAAGCCCAGGAACCGTGTGCCCTGGAAGGTCAGCATCCCGAAGTCTCCCTCGACGATTTGGCCGTAGTCCCCGCCGGAGACCCGCAGCTCCATCCGGTCGCCGCTGTGGACCTGGAAGGTAATGTAATAGGTGGTGTTCCCCGCATTGTTCATGGTCTGGCTGACATCGGCGCGCTTTGCCACCACGCCTGCCTCCACCTCCAGCACCGGGGAGCGGTTGTTGTCGCTCCACTCCCGCAGGCCCCGAACGATGGTCACCCCCAAGGTGACGATGACCACGGCAAAAAACAGTGTGAATAAAATGGGAAACAATCCCTCCAAAAGGTCGAAAAAGAACATTGCATATCCCTCTTTTCTTTCCTCTAGATGTTTGGATATGTTTGGATGTCATTCACCGAATGGCGTAGCCCACGCCCCGGACGGTCTCGATGAGCTTGCGCCCCAGCCGGGCGTCGATTTTGCTGCGCAGGAACCGAACGTACACGTCCACGGTGTTGGTCTCCCCGGCGTATTCGTATCCCCACACCATGTTCAGCAGGGCGCTGCGGCTGAGTACCTTGCCCCGGTGCTCCATCAGGCAGCACAGCAGGTCGAACTCCCGGCGGGTCAGCTCTACCGGCTGGCCGTTGACCAGGGCCTCCCAGCTGTCGGGGCGCAGCTCCACCCCCTCCACCCGGTAGACCACGGGGGTGTTCTCCTCCTGGGACTGGGCAGTTTTGCGGAGGTTGGCCCGGATGCGAGCCAGCAGCTCCTCGATGGCGAAGGGCTTGGTCACGTAGTCGTCGGCCCCGGCGTCCAGGCCGGAGACCTTGTCCGCCACGTTGTCCCGGGCGGTGAGCAAAATCACCGGCGTGCGGACGCCCTCCTTTTTCAGCCGCCGCAGCACCTCCAGCCCGGAGAGGCCGGGCAACATAATGTCCAGCAAAATCAGATCCGCCGTCCGCTCCAGGGCCTTGTTCAGCCCGTCCCGGCCGTCGAAGGCCTTTTGGACGCTGTAGCCCTCGTAGGTCAGCTCCAGCTCCAGCATACGGGCCAGCTTTTCCTCGTCCTCGATGATTAAAATGTGTTCCGCCATAAGGAATCCTCCTGTCAGCGATGTTTGCCCAACTGCGGCCCCGCCAGCCGGAACCGCCAGCCAGTGCATAGAGCCAGCAGCAGCGCCGCCCCTACCACGTACCACGCCACGGCAAGCAGCCCAAACAGCACCCCGATGGGGCAGCGAATCTGCCGGGAGGGGTCGTACTTTTTGTAGACCTCCAGCCGGTTGTAAACCAGCCAGTGCCAGCACCGGCGCAGCACGTCCTCCGGCTTTTCCTGCGGGTCGGGCCGGGGGTCGGCGCTCCGCTCCGGGCGGGGCTGATTGCGGACGCCGGGGTGGGGCGCTGGTCCACCGG
>JAJQAS010000160.1 GCA_021203685.1 Clostridiales bacterium
GGAGATGTCGAAGCTGCGGCTGTAGGAGCCGTAGTAGCGCTCCCGGCGGAGGTAGCCGCCCTTGTCGTCCTTCTGGTCGTTCTCGGCCTTGCGCACCGCCTGGATGGTCAAACGGTCCTCATCGATGTCGATTTGGATGTCTTCCTTGGCGAATCCGGGCAGTTCTGCTTCCAAAATGTAGTGGTCGCCCTTGTCCTGGATGTCGGTGTCGAAGGCGCGCAGCTCGTTCTTGCCGAAGAAGTTGTTGGTCATCTGGTCCACGTCGTAGAAGGGGCTAAAGACGGAACGAGTAAAAGGCATCATTTCAAACATAATCAATTCCTCCTGAATTTGAGTGAGAGTAAGGCTTTTGGCTGCTGTGTTTCTTGGTTTCTTTAAGCATCCATCGGTATCAAGCCCTCTTTGTTTTGTCTGATGATAGAATACCCCGAAGCTGTGAACAATGTTCGGGGATTAAATGAACAAATTATGAATTTTTAGCACTTATACGATTAGAGTGCTAATATAGACCGCAGGGCGCGAACCCCCCTGCACAGGAAAGGAACGTGGTGGATATGGCTTTTGCGCTGACGCCGGAACAGAGCGCCGTGGTGAACGACCGGGGCGGAGAGCTGCTGGTCTCCGCCGCCGCCGGGTCGGGCAAGACCCGTGTGCTGGTGGAGCGGCTGCTCAGCCGGGTGGAGGACGAAGGACTGGATTTGGATCAGTTCCTGGTCATCACTTTCACCAAGGCCGCCGCCGCCGAGCTGCGGGACAAAGTTCTGGCGGAGCTGAACAGCCGCCTGGCCCAGCGTCCCGATGACTGGCACCTGCGCCGCCAGACCACCCTGATTTACCGGGCACAGATCTCCACCATCCACTCCTTCTGCACCGCCTTTCTCCGGGAGAACAGCCACCTGCTGGATTTAGACCCGGACTTTCGGGTGGCGGACGAGACGGAGGCGGAGCTGCTGCGGGTGCGGGTGCTGGACCGGGTGCTGGAGGAACGGTATGAGCACCTGGACGAGAACAGCTTCGCCGGGCTGGTGGACGCCCTCTCCGCCGGGCGGGACGACAGCCGCCTCCGGGACATCACTCTGGACATCCACCGCCGCATCCAGGCCCACCCCGACCCGGCCCGGTGGCTCCGGGAGCAGGCGGCGGCTTTCGACCTCTCCGGCGTGAAGGACGTGGGCAAGACCGCCTGGGGGCAGCTGCTGATGGAGGACGCCAAATCCCAAACCGAATACTGGCGGCAGCAGATGGTGGGGACGCTGGACATCCTGCTGGAAAGCGGGGACGACGCCCTCATCGGGGCCTACTCCGAGTCCATCAACGGCACGCTGGACAGCCTGGACGATTTTCTGGCTGCCCTGGACCGGCGTTGGGACAGCGCCCAGGCCCTCTGCGACATCCAGTTCCCCACTCTGGGCCGCTCCCGGAAAATTCAGGACAAGGAAGCCCAGGCCCGGGTGAAGGCCGTCCGGGACAAGTGCAAAAAGAGCATGGCCAAGCTGACTAAGCGCTTCGAGAGCGGTAGCCGGGAGCTGCTGGAGGACCTGGAGGCGGTGCGGGAGCCGGTGAATGAGCTGTTTCAGTTGGTGCAGGACCTCCAGGACGCCTACGGCCGGGAGAAGAAAAAGCGGAAGCTGCTGGACTTCAACGACCTGGAGCACTTCACCGTGGACGCACTGATGCGGGACGGCGCGCCCACCGCGCTGGCAAAACGCTGTCAGGAGCGGTACGCCGAGGTGATGGTGGACGAATATCAGGACACCAACGCCGTCCAGAACGCCATCTTCTACGGCCTGACGGACGGGGGCAAGACCCTGTTCCAGGTGGGGGATTTGAAACAGTCCATCTACCGGTTCCGGCTGGCCGACCCCACAATCTTCTTGAACAAATACCACGCCTTTGTCTCCGGCGAGGAAGCCAAACCCGGTCAGCCCCGGCGGTTGGTACTCAGCCGGAACTTCCGCTCCCGGAAAACGGTGCTGGACGGGGTCAACTTCCTGTTTGAGCATTTGATGACCGCCCCCTTCGGGGAGATCGACTACACCGAGGACCAGCGGCTGAACCTGGGGCTGCTGGACCAGCCCCGGCGGGAGGACGACCAGGTGGAGCTGGACGTGGTGGACCTCTCCACTCTGGAGCTGGAGGAAGGCCAGGCCAAACCGCCCCGGGACCAGGTGGAGGCCCGGTTCGTGGCCCAGCGGGTGCGGGAACTGCTGGACGAGCCTTACCGGGTGACAGAGGGGGACGGATTCCGCCCGGTGCGGCCCGACGACATCGCCATTCTCTACCGCTCCCCCGGCGCGGTACTGCGGTACCTGACCGCCGCATTGGACGAGCAGGACATCCCCTGGCAGAACGAGGGGTATGAGGACTTTTTCGCCGCCACCGAGGTCAGCGTAGCCCTGTCCTTTTTGCAAATCATCGACAACCCCCGGCAGGACATCCCTCTGATTTCTGTCCTGCGCAGCCCGGTCTATGGGTTCACGGCGGATGCGCTGGCCCGGCTCCGGGCGGCGGAGCCAAAGGGGGACATCTATGCCTGTGTGGAGCACGGCGCGGAGGAGGGGGATGCCCTCTGTCAGCGGGTGCTGGACGACCTTGCCGGTCTGCGGGTACAGATGGCGGACAGCTCCTGCGCCCAGCTGCTGTGGTATCTCTACGACCAGATGGGGCTGCTGGCCCTGTTCGGGGCCATGGCCGGGGGCCAGCGGCGGCAGGAAAATTTGTTGACCTTTTACGACTACGCCCGCACCTTCGAGGGACAGGGCCACCGGGGGGTGTTCGCCTTTGTGGGGCACCTGCGCCGTCTCCAGGAGCAGGACAAAAACCCCGCCCGGTCCGGGGGCGGGGGCAGCGGGGTTCGTATCCTGTCCATCCACAAGTCCAAGGGGCTGGAGTTCCCGGTGGTGGTGCTGGCGGGGCTGGCCCGGCAGTTCAACCGGGCGGACGAGACCGCCCCCATGCTGTTCCACTCTCAGCTGGGGGTGGGGCCAAAGCGGCTGGACCCGGAGCTGCGGGTGGAGTACCCCACGCTGGCCCGGACCGCGGTACAGCTCAAACTGAACAAGGAGACCAAGGCGGAGGAGCTGCGGCTGCTCTATGTGGCCATGA